>SCVK01000272.1 GCA_004297075.1 Chitinophagaceae bacterium | reverse complement strand
GACAAAACCCTGGTTGGTATCAATTATGGTGCAGGTAATGTAGCCAATGATGTACAACTGGCGATCCACCTGTTTGCAAAATAATCAACGATTTATACCCCCACCGAAAAGCATTGGCGATTGTCAATGCTTTTTTTTGCCCCGAACCGTAGTTTCCGGGTAACTTGCTTTCCTGAAATTGCTAACTCATTTAACTGAAATACTATGTCAAAAATCAAGGTCGCTGTTATTGAACCCAAACAACTGATTGATGGATATCTCGCAAGGTTTATCCATACAGAGAAAATGACTTTTTCTTTTGTTGATGTGGTGGCAGGTAAAACATTGCCCGCGCATTCGCATCACAACGAACAGGTGTCCATTATGTTGGAAGGCGAGTTTGAACTGACACTTGATGGGAAGCCGATACGCTTTGGGCCGGGAGAAGTGATCGTGATTCCCTCGAATACGGTGCATTCGGGATTGGCTGTTACGGACTGCAGGATACTGGATGTGTTTTACCCGGTGAGAGAAGATTATAGAGCGTTGGGAGAGGGGTGAACAGAAGAACAGAGGAACAAGGAACAGATGAACGGAGGAATACGGGGTGACGAATATCGAATATCGAATGTCGAACACCGAACGCCGAAATAAGGTAGTTGTCAATAAAAAAATCCCGCTCCAACAGAGCGGGATTTTTTTATTAGGGTGTCTACTTCGACATTCGATATTTCCCGCCTTTGGCGGGATTCGATATTCCTTCTTTCTATGCCGATGCTTTCATTTTCCTGATTTCTTCTGTCAGCTTGGGAACTACTTCAAAGAGATCGCCTACGATACCGTAATCTGCGGCTTTGAAGAAGGGGGCTTCGGGGTCTTTGTTGATGACTACGATTACTTTACTGCGGTTTACACCGGCCAGGTGCTGGATGGCACCGGAAATACCGAGGGCAATGTATAAGTTGGGTGCTACCTGTACGCCGGTTTGTCCTACGTGCTCGTGGTGCGGGCGCCAGTGTGCATCGCCTACGGGTCTGCTGCAGGCGGTGGCGGCATGAAGTTCTTTGGCGAGGTCCAGTAATACACCCCAGTTTTCGGGTCCTTTTAAACCGCGACCACCACTTACCACAATATCGGCTTCTGTTAAAGGCACTTCGCCGCTTACTTTATTCACCGCTGTAATCTTTACTTTGGAAGCATCTACTGCTACATTCAATGCCACTACTTCGGCAGTACCTTCTCCGGCAACGGTCTGGTAACTGTTGGGGTTGAGGGAAATGACTTTGATGGCAGAGTGGATACTTACATTGGCAAAAGCTTTACCGGAGAACACGGTCTTGCGAACCACGAAACCATTACTGGTATCGGGCAGGGCACAGGCACCGGTTACCACGCCGGCTTTTAAACGGGCCGCCACACGGGCCGCTACCGCTTTACCGGTTTGGTTATGCGAGAAAACCACCACGTTGGCACCACTGGCGGTAACTGCTTCGGCAATTACTTTGGCATAAAGCTGTGCATCTACATGGTTCAGGGTTTCGTTGGCTACCTGGTGTACTTTGGTAACACCGTATTTGCCCAGCGAAGCCAGGTCATCGTTCACCGTTCCCAGTACCAGTGCTTCGGCCGTAGTACCCAGTTGTTTGGCTACCTGCACACCATAGGTAAGGGCTTCGTATGCGCCTTTTTTGATGTGGTTTTCTGTCTGATCAACGAATATTAAAACTGACATGAGGTGTAATTTGAAAATTTGAGAATTTGAGAATTTGACAATTTCCCGTGGCTGATAAAAGAACTGAGTGTACAAGTGTGCGACGCAAGCAAAGCTGAAAGAAGACATAAAGCCGGGCCCAAAATTACTCCTAACTCCAGACTTTTATATCGCTTTCGCTTCTTCATGCAATAGTCTTACCAGTTCTGCTACATTATCCGCATCAACCAGTTTTACACCGGCTTTGGCGGGTGGCAGTTCAAAACTGACAACACTGGTTAAAGCTTCTACGGCAATGGGTTCTACCACCTGTAAAGGTTTGGTACGGGCAGCCATGATGCCGCGCATATTGGGAATTCTTTGTTCGGCTACTCCTTTCTGGCAGCTGACCACTACGGGCAGACTTACCTCGGCCACTTCTTCACCGCCTTCAATTTCTCGGGTGATGGTGGCAGTGGTTCCGTTCAGTTCGAACAGGGTTGCGAGTGAAATATAGGGTGCATCTACCAGCTCGGCCACCATACCGCCGATGGAAGAACCATTGTAATCGATGGCTTCCTTACCGGTGAAAATGAGATCGTAGGCGCCTTTTTTGGCTACTTCGGCAATCTGTGCGGCGATAAAGTAGCTGTCGGTATTGTCGGCATTTACGCGAATAGCCTCATCACCACCCAATGCCAGTGCTTTACGGATCACGGGATCGCAATCGGGGCCGCCCACCGTAACCAGGTGAATGGTAACTGAAGCGTCTTTTTCTTTTAATTCAATGGCACGAACCAGGGAGTACCACTCGTCGTAAGGGTTGATGATCCACTGAACACCGGTCTCATCGAACTTCGTATTGCCATCGGTAAAGGCAATTTTGGAAGTGGTATCCGGGGTTTTGCTGATACACACAAGAATTTTCATAAGGGAATAAGTTTACCGTTAATTAGTTGCATAAACAACTATTAGCAAATATAGGAAGGTTTTGAGAGTAGCAAAGTTTTGTGGAAGAAAATATTTGGGGGAGTTAGGAGTCTGGAGTTGGGAGTTAGGAGTTGGGAGTTGGGGGAGAAATTTTGTTTGGGTGTTAACTCCAGACTCCTAACTCCCAACTCCAGACTTCCTCTTACCTTTGGCCGATGGACAGAATAGCCAAGATCAAGGAGTTTCTGGTAGCCAATCCGGCAGACAATTTTCTGCGGCATGCATTGGCGCTGGAGTATATGAAACTGGGAGAGGATACAGCTGCGCGGGAACTGTTTGAAGCCATATTGACGGAATCGCCTGATTATGTGGGTTCTTATTATCACCTGGCCAAACTGCTGGAGAAAATGGAAGCACGCGAGCTGGCGATTGCGTGGTACGAAAAAGGAATGGTGGCCGCCAAACAAGCCGGTGATAACCATGCGTATAGTGAGTTGCAGGCGGCGTATGAGGACCTGGTTTACTGAAAATTAAAAATTAAAAATTAAAAATTTGAAATATTTTGACTTTTGAATTTTGACTTTTTACTTCCCAAGAAACGATTGCCCCATGAAAACGACCAGCCGTAAATACGATCCTATTGTCTACAAAACCCCAACCGGTGCAAAACTGAACTGCAAAGGCTGGATTCAGGAAGCGGCATTACGGATGTTGTTAAATAACCTGGACCCGGAAGTGGCGGAGCGGCCGGATGACCTGATCGTGTATGGGGGCCGGGGAAAAGCGGCGCGGAATTTTGAGAGCCTGGACCTGATTATCAAAGCCCTGAAAGACCTGGACGCGGATGAAACCCTGCTGATACAAAGCGGTAAACCGGTAGGGATACTGCAAACCCATAGGGATGCACCGAGGGTATTATTATCGAACTCACAACTGGTTCCTAAATGGGCCACCTGGGAGCATTTTACCGAGCTGGAGAAAAAGGGATTGATGATGTACGGGCAGATGACGGCGGGCAGCTGGATCTATATTGGCTCGCAGGGAATTGTGCAGGGCACGTATGAAACATTTGCCGCTTTGGCCGATAAACATTTTGGCGGAACCCTGCGGGGTAAACTTTGTGTAACGGCGGGTTTGGGTGGCATGGGTGGTGCACAGCCTTTATCGGTTACCATGTGTGACGGGGTTTGCCTGGTAGCAGAAGTAGAAGGCTGGCGCATTGATAAGCGACTGGAAACAAAATACCTGGATGTAAAATATGAACTGATTGATGAAGCCATTGACCGGGCACTGGATGCCAAAGCCAAAGGAGAAGCTTTGAGTATTGGTGTATTGTGCAACGCAGTTACTTTACTGCTGCGTTTGCTGGAAAGGAATATAACGGTGGATGTATTGACCGACCAGACTTCCGCGCATGATCCGCTGATCGGGTACGTGCCACATACTTTAACCAATGAAGCCGCGAATGTACTGCGCGAAAAAGATCCGAAACAATATATTGAACTGAGTTACGATAGCATGAAACTGCATGTGGAACTGATGCTGGAACTGCAGCAAAAAGGAGCCATCACTTTTGATTATGGCAATAATTTACGGGCACGTGCGCAGGAAAGAGGTTTGCAGAATGCATTTGATTTTCCGGGTTTTGTGCCGGCTTATATCCGTCCATTGTTCTGTGAGGGCAAGGGCCCTTTCCGCTGGGCGGCTTTGAGCGGCGATCCGGCGGATATTGCCGTAACGGATGAACTGATCATACACATGTTCCCCGAAAATAAAAGCCTGCAGCGCTGGATGAAAATGGCGCGGGAAAGAATCGCTTTCCAGGGATTACCTGCGCGGATCTGCTGGCTGGGACAGGGTGAGAGAGAAAAAGCAGGCCTGGCATTTAATGAACTGGTGCGTACCGGTAAAGTGAAAGCCCCGATCGTGATTGGACGCGATCACCTGGATACAGGATCCGTTGCATCGCCCAACCGCGAAACGGAAGCGATGCTGGATGGCAGCGATGCGGTAGCCGACTGGCCGGTACTGAATGCACTGGTGAATACCGCGGGAGGGGCCAGTTGGGTAAGCCTGCATCATGGCGGCGGTGTGGGTATGGGATATAGTATTCATGCGGGTATGGTGATTGTGGCCGATGGAACCGGGGAGGCAGCGGCCAGGCTGGCGCGTGTGTTGCGCAACGATCCGGGTATGGGTGTGATCAGGCATGCAGATGCAGGGTATGATATAGCATTGGATACTTTGCGGAAATATCATCTGTGCATTACTGAGCGATTAAAATAAGGCGGAACCAGCGGCACTGGCCTGGGTTTGTTTTTGTGTAAAACATTTACTGCTTTGATGCAGGTGAATATAAGGGTAGAGAGTAAGGAAGGAGAGGGGAGTGTGTTTATGGTTGAGTTGCCGGCAGCGTAGAAGAGGGAACATCGAATAAGGAACGCCGAACACCGAACAAAAAAACAGAGAACTTAGAACAGAAAATACCGAACAAAAAGAAAAGCCACAGATACGCAGTGTGATAAATAGCGTATGAGTGGCTTTTGACTTAAGGATAGATCGAATAAAAAATTTCGACATTCGATATTCCCTGCTCGACATTCGATATTCAAGCGAAGCGCATCTCAGCTTCCTCTTGATCCACCGGTCTTGATCGGTTTTTTACCGCCGCCCATGGGTTTGGCCGCATTGGGTTTGGCAATGAACTTAGATCCCTGCAGTCCACCCTTGGTGCTCTTGCTACCGGGTTTGCCGCTGTTTTTATTGTTTACAGGTAATGCCATATTGCATGATTTTGCGTGATAGAATCAGCAGTAAGATAAACAGTTTCCGGGGATTGTCCAACAGAATTTGCGGATTAACGGATTGTGGATTGGCGGATTGTGTTTTCGAAAATTATTTTTCACCAGCTTTGCGACTTGCTGGGGAGATTGTATATTGGTTATCATTAAAATTATTGTATGGGTAAAGGCAGACTGGAAGCTTTTAGTGACGGGGTGCTGGCGATCATCATCACGATCATGGTACTGGAAATGAAAGTGCCGCATGGGGCCAGCTGGGAATTCCTGCAACCATTGGCGCCGGTATTCATGAGTTATATCCTCAGTTTTGTATATGTGGGTATTTACTGGAACAATCACCACCACCTGCTGCATGCGGCCCGCCAGATCAATGGAAAAATCATGTGGGCCAATAACCATTTACTGTTCTGGCTCTCGCTGATGCCCTTTTCTTCCGGTTGGATGGGTGAGAACCATTTTGAGCCGTTACCTACGGCTGTGTTCGGATTGGATCTGCTCATGGCCGCGATCGCCTATTTTATCCTGGCCCGTTGCCTGGTGGGTTTACATGGAAAAGATTCTACCATTGGCAGGGCCCTGGGCATGGATGTTAAAGGAAAGATTTCCGTTGTTGTATATGCACTTGCCATTCCCCTGGCATTTGTGGCAGGATGGATCAGCCTGCTGTTATATGCATTGGTGGCGGTGATGTGGTTAATACCGGATAAAAGGATTGAGTTGAAATTGGCGGAAGAGCATCTGGGATTAAAAATTAAAAATTAAAAATTAAAAATTAAAAATTTCGAATCCGCTAATCCGTCAATCCTTACGTTAGCCTGCGGTTTAACTCGTCATCGATCTTCTTGAAGAGATGGTAGGGTTTGTAGATGCGCCAGTCGGGGAGGTCCATCAGTTCTACATAGTAGTTCAGTTTCTTTTTCCTGAAATCCTGCTGGGTGGCTTCGGGCATATTCAGGGAAACGATCCAGCCATTCTGTTCGCTGGTTTCTTCGTACCATTCCTGGTAATATTCTTTATCGCTGCTGTGAAAGTTGAGTACGTTCTCGGTAATAATGATGTATTTGTAAATGCCCTGTTTGTATAACAGATCCATCACTTCCCGCTTCAGTTCCATGATATCATTCTCAATGGCGTCGTTCCATTCGCCCAATAATTCCATGATGGCGAAATTGAGTTCATAATCCACATAAATGATCTTGATGTAGAGTGTACGGCTGCCAAAATCATCCCATTGCGGATGGATATAATAATTGTACACGGTTTGCGAAAATTCAAACTCGCTGTAAGTTCTGCCAAAAAAAGGTGAGCGGGGGTCTTCCTCAGCTATATATATATGCCGCCAGTTATAAAAAGGTTCTATTTCGTGCATATTGTATCTAAGAGGCCGAAGCGGCTTCTACTGCTTTTTTTACACTGCCGTGTTTCAACAGCAGGTCTTTGGCTTTTTCATAGTCGGCCAGTTGCAGGTTATCCATCACCATTTTTACGCCACGGTCAACCAGTTTTACATTACTCAGCTGCATGTTCACCATTTTGTTGTCTTCCACCCTGCCCAGCTGTATCATCACTGTGCTGGAGATCATGTTCAGCACGAGTTTCTGTGCGGTACCGCTTTTCATACGGGTACTTCCGGTGATGAATTCGGGACCCACTACTACCTCTACCGGAAAATCGGCTTCTGCCGATACAGGAGAATTCGGGTTACAGCTGATACTGCCGGTAATAATGCCTCTTTTACGACATTGTTTCAAAGCACCAATTACATACGGCGTGGTTCCGCTTGCTGCCAGGCCCACCACTACATCCTTATCGCTTACAAAATGTTTCTGCAGATCGCTCCAGCCTTCATCTACACTGTCTTCTGCAAATTCAACCGCCTGGGTAATGGCTTTTTCGCCTCCGGCGATCAGGCCGATCACCAATCCGTAGGGAACCCCGAAAGTGGGCGGACATTCACTCGCGTCCACAATACCCAACCGGCCGCTGGTACCGGCACCAATATAAAACAACCTTCCACCGGCCAGCATTTTATCGCTGATGGCCGCTGTCAGTTTTTCGATCTGCGGGATCGCTTTGTTAACCGCTTCGGGTACACTGCGGTCTTCGGTATTGATATTCTGTAATAATTCGAGGATCGACATCTTCTCGAGATGACGGTAAGTAGACGATTGTTCGGTTACTTTAATAAAGTCTGACATGCCAGTAGTTTAACGGTGATACGTTAGTAATCCCTGCATCGGGGCCTTAATCACTTTGCCCAGTTCCAGTTCATAGGAGTTGCAAAGGTCCTTTAATACATCTCTAAAACCAAATGCAATACTGCCGATGAAATGGATAGGTAAGGTCCAGCTTTCCCGGTACTTGTATAAATGGGTGAAAAAGAAGTCGTTCAGCCCATCTTCAATAATATTTTCTATCATATAATGCCCCCGGTTCTCGGCCAGAAAGATGGCGTAGGAAGCCAGGTAACGGTTGGCTAACGGCTGTTTGTACACATGGTCAAGGATCTCAATGGTAGATACCTGAAAGCGTTTTTCAAAACGGGCCATCAGTTCCTCATCAAACGTATTGTACAGGTAATACTGTACTACTTTTTTGCCCAGGTAGGCACCACTGCCTTCATCGCCCAGCACATAACCCAATCCGGGACTGTTTTTGACGATCTTTTTACCATCATAATAACAGGAGTTGGACCCCGTTCCCAGGATGCAGGCAATGCCTTTTGATCTGCCACATAAGGCCCGGGCCGCTGCCAGCAGGTCGGTCTGTACTTCTATGGTAGCGGCCGGGAACAGTGATTTCAGTACTTTTTTAACAATCGCGGCATTGTCTTTATTGCTCAGCCCGGTACCGTAAAAATGGATCCTTTCGGGCACCGCCTGTTTCAGTTTGGGTAAAAGTTCCTTTTGCAACAAGGCTTTGATCTGAGCCTCGCTCAGGAAATAAGGGCTGATGCCCTGGGTTAAGATGGTTTTATTCCTGTTGCCCTGTACCAGCCGCCATTCGCATTTGGTAGCGCCACTGTCTGCAATCAAAATAACGGGCATAATCTCTGGTTGAATGTTAGGTATCAAGTTCCGGATGCGAATTTACGACAACAATCAAATAGTTGCGGTTATTATCGCACACAACTTATGCCATTCATCCTAAATAGCAAACCTTTGCGGGCATTCAAACTTTAATATGGATATTTGCGTTTGTTATAAAAGATCCTAAGATTCGTATATATGGGAAGTAAAAAACTGCAGATCTGGCTGCCCGTTCTTTTCGCTGTTGTGATGGTGATCGGGATGGCTATCGGCTATCAATTAAAGGATAAGACACTGGGTAACCGGTTTTTTAATCTCTCGCGCAGAACCTCCCTGCAGGAACTGGTGGAGCTGATCAAGGGCAAATATGTAGACAAAGTATCTGCCGACAGCATCAACCAACTGGCGGCTGATGAACTTTTATCGCACCTGGATCCCCATTCGGTGTATATCCCTGCCGACCACCTGAAAGAAGTGAATGAGGAAATGATGGGCAATTTTCAGGGTATCGGGGTTGAGTTTCAACTGCTGGATGATACCGTGCATGTGATGCATGTGATGGAAGATGGTCCCTCGGCCAAAGTAGGACTGAAAGTGGGCGATAAAATGCTGCTGGTAAACGATTCGGTATCCATTGCAGGTAAAAAACTGCAACCCGATGATATCCGTAAACTTTTACGTGGTCCGATGGATACGAAAGTGAAAGTGCAGGTATTACGGGGAACTGAGAAAAAAGAAGTGGTGATTACCCGCGGGGTGATACCGGTATCGCCGGTAGATGCCGCTTATATCATTACCCCCGGAACCGGTTATATCCGCATCAATAAGTTTGCAGAGAGAACTTATGAAGCCTTTATGCAGCAAACCGAAAAACTGCTGAAACAGGGAATGAAACAACTGATCCTTGACCTGCGGGGCAACGGGGGCGGACTGATGAAAGAAGCCACTGATATTGCGGATGAGTTTTTGAGCGGAGACAAATTAATTGTTTATACCGAAGGGGAACATGTACCCCGTTATGAATACCGTTGCAAACGGAACGGCATTTTTGAAACCGGCAAACTGGAAGTATTGATTGATGAAGGTTCCGCTTCAGCCAGCGAAGTGCTGGCAGGAGCTTTGCAGGATTGGGACAGGGCCACCATTACTGGTCGCCGCTCTTTTGGCAAAGGCCTGGTACAGCAACAGTTCCAGTTAACCGATGGCAGTGCGGTGCGTTTGACCATTGCCCGTTATTACTCGCCGCTGGGAAGAAATATCCAGAAACCCTATAGCAAAGGCAAGGCAGAATATGAGGAAGAACTGGCCGAACGTTTTCACAATGGCGAAGTGGTAAAAGGGGATACTTCTAAACAAACCGGTAAACCGTATAAAACCCCTGCCGGAAGAATCGTATACGGTGGCGGTGGTATTACCCCCGATGTATTTGTGCCCTTTGACACCACCCGCATGGAAGCTGGCCTGCTGAAAATGTATTACAAAGGCACTATCGGCAATTTTGTGTACCGGTATTATATGCAGAACCAGGCTTTTTTTGATGGTATTCCCAATGCGGCGGCACTGGCTACCCGTTTTGTACCGGGTGAGAAAGAGTGGGCCGGATTGAGCGGTTATGCCCGCAGGGACAGTGTGGACCTGTCTGGTATAACAGCAAAGGGTAAACAGGAAATATTGAAAAGGATCCAGGTAATGATGGCCAGGCAGATCTGGCGCACGGAAGGCTATTTTGAAGTAAGTAACCTGCGCGATGAAACGGTGCAGCAAGCGCTGCAGGGACTTAAATAGTGTAACTGACGGGTATTCGCGGGAGAAGTTGAGGGATTTGTGTTTTTTCTTATTAGATTGCGCCCGGTTTACCACCAAAAAGATCAAAACAAACAAGGAATATGACTATTGAACAGTTTAAGGAATTGACTTTAGAAGCAAAACTGCAGGTCTTGAAAAAATCCGGAGAATTACTGGGTTCTTACGAGCGTAACAATGAGAACGGCGGTCCTAAAACCCCGGGCGATATTTATGCAGTACATGATTTCTGGGTGTACCTGAGTGATGATGAAGAAACCATCGTTCCTTCCCGCAGAAATCCTTTGCCAAAGGAAGAAGAAGAGGAAGAATAATTTTCCATCGCATCCCGTACCTGTTCTCCCGGGTTGGCCAGTTCACCGGCCGGCCTGTAATGGATAGGGTATTTCATACCATTTCCCCTGCAAAGGGGATTTTTTATTTACAGGGAGTTACGGAGTGTTAATGAGAAGGGGATAGCTGTTTGCTGCATCGATTGTTCGAGAATGAGTTCCGCGGTTTTTTCGCCCATCAGCTGGAAATCGGTGGAGATGGTAGTGATGCCGTTGAGGATGATCTTTTTTAAAGGGGTTTCATTGTACGAGATCACGCCCACATGTTTGCCCAGTTTCATTTTGGTGGCCAGCACTTTTTCCAGCAGGATCACCAGGTCATCTTCCATGAGGTTAATGTATACTTCGCCTTCTTTGATCGGTTCATTGGCGATCTGGTGCACCACTTTATACGTAAACGCATACTGCTGACAGAAACGGGTAAAACCCTGTAATATCTCCTGCGGATGATAGGTATAAAAAGGAACGATGATCTTGATGGTATGGTATTTGGCCAGTTGCGGCAGGGCTTTTTCCAGTGCACCGTAAATGTCTTTCTCAAAATTCTCATATACCGCCCCAAAAGTTCCTTCCATACCCGGTACCAGTTTGTCGAGCAGGATCAGTTTGTGTTTCGGGATGGTATTCAGCACATCATGCGCATGATCTCCTCCCACCAAAAAATGCGGGATGATTACATAATGCGAATAATCTTTGGCTGCATTCTGTATCAGTCTTTTGAAAAAATCAAAATCATTGTTGTAGATATAAAAATCGATGGAAGCCAGCTCGCCCAGCGATGCTACCAGTGCATCGTAAATGATCTTTTTATGCGGACTCAGTTTATTGAACAGCAGAAAGATCTTCCGTTGCTGTTTTGGGTTGGCATTTTTTACAAAATAGCCCTTGCCGGGTACCGAGCCAAGTACGCCGATCGATTTTAAATATTTGTATCCTTTTTCTGCTGTATCGCGGGCAATCTCAAACTCAAAACTCAATTCGTTAATGGAGGGAAGCATATCATCTTTCCGGATCCGCCCCTCTGCAATGGCTTTGATGATGGACTGGGCCAGCTGCAGGTACTTGGGGGTAGCTGAATAGTAGTCGATGGAAAGATGCTGGAAAATGTTTTTTTTCTTCATGGTGATCACTGCCGTAACCAAACTTACTGATTCTGGCGGCAAACTGATAATACCTTGCACTTTTAAGGAAGAATTCAGGGGCTTTGCCGGGATAAGCATGACGGTACATGACAGCAAATACCCCATAGCCAATAGCTTTGAAATCAGTAAATTCAATTTTGCTCAGCCATCCTGAAAATAACTGCTCATGGGTATCCTCTTTGGTGTCATTTTCCATTTTATCGGCGGTTTTGCCTCTGGAAGTTTTTACATGCCTTTTAAAAAAGTAAAAGGCTGGAGCTGGGAAAGTTTCTGGATAGTGGGTGGTGTATTTTCCTGGTTAATTGTTCCGCCGGTGGCGGCCTGGTTAACCATACCTGGTTTTGCAGAGATCATCCGCAACAGTTCCTCACAGATCCTCGGAACCACTTTTCTCATGGGGTTACTCTGGGGCATTGGCGGTTTACTTTACGGATTGGGCGTTCGTTATCTGGGTATGAGCCTGGGTAATTCGGTGATCCTTGGTTTCTGTTCCGCATTCGGTTCCCTGATACCCGCCCTGTATTACAATTATGTACCAACGCCCGGTAAAGAAAAACAGACCCTGGATTTTATGCTGCACAACACCGGCGGTCAGTGGGTGTTGGTGGGGGTGTTGGTTTGTATTTTGGGTATTGCTGTCTGTGGTCGGGCCGGTATGCTGAAAGAGAAGGAGATCAGCGACGAACACAAAAAAGAGTCGGTGGCCGAGTTCAGTCTGGTAAAAGGATTGATCATTGCTACCATTTCCGGTATCCTCAGTGCCTTCTTTAATTTCGGGATCGAAGCCGGTAAACCCATGGCAGATATGGCCAATGCCAACTGGCAGCTGGCACATCCCGGCGAAGGAAATTTCCTGTTCCAGAACAATGTGATTTTTGTGGTGATCTTATGGGGTGGATTGACCACCAATTTTATCTGGTGCATGATCCTGAATGCTCGTAATAAAACTTTTGGTGATTATACCAATCGCAAAACACCTCTAACAGGCAATTATTTTTTTTCGGCACTGGCTGGCACTACCTGGTTCCTGCAGTTCTTCTTTTATGGAATGGGCGAAAGTAAACTGGGTAATGGCGCCAGCTCCTGGATCCTTCACATGTCATTTATCATACTGGTAGCCAATATGTGGGGCATTCTGCTGAAAGAGTGGAAGGGCGTGAGTGCAAAAACAAGAACAACCATCATCATAGGGATACTCACCATCATGGCTTCGGTGATGATCGTGGGATATGGTAATTCCCTGCCTAAATAAATTAAATTTATCAATCTGTAACTGTGAAGCAAGCAAGCGATTTTACACATGTAAGTTATCTCTGGGACGATGCCAAAGCCGCATCCATGGCCGGAGATGAAGTAGCACTCCTGATCTACCGATCCAATCTGCTGGGAGCAGATCTGCGGTTAACCAATTATGGTGGCGGCAATACTTCCTGTAAAGTGATGGCGAAAGATCCGTTAACGGGAGAAGATACCGAAGTAATGTGGGTGAAGGGTAGTGGCGGCGATCTGGGTACCCTCAAAAAAAGCGGACTCTCGGCGCTGTATGTGAACCGCCTGCATAACCTGCAGAAAGTATACCGTGGTATTGCCCATGAAGATGAAATGGTGGCGCTGTTCAATCACTGCATTTTTGATCTTGATTCAAAAGCGCCCTCTATTGATACACCCCTGCATGGATTTCTTCCTTTCAAACATATAGACCACCTGCATCCCGATGCAGCCATTGCCATTGCGGCGGCTAAAGACGGGAAAAAGATCACGCAGGAACTTTTTAAAGGCACCATTGGCTGGGTAGATTGGCAAAGGCCGGGCTTTGATCTTGGTTTACAGCTCAAAGCCTGTCTCGAAGAAAATCCCGGCATTCGGGGCATTATGCTGGGCTCACATGGTTTGTTTACCTGGGGCGATACGGCTTATGAAAGTTATGTGAATACACTGGAAGTGATCGAACAGTGCGCGGTGTTCATAGAAACAGCAGTGGCATCTAAAAAAGTATTCGAAGGAGAAAAGATAACCACGCTGCCTAAAGAAAAACGCATAGCTCAGGCAGCGGCTTTGGCACCGGTTTTACGGGGTTTCTGTTCAACCCATACCCAAATGGTTGGCCATTTTACGGATGATGAGCGGGTGTTGACCTTCATCAACTCGCAGGCACTGGGCAGACTGGCACCCATGGGTACTTCCTGTCCGGATCATTTTCTGCGAACCAAGATCAGTCCATTAGTGCTTACGCTCTCACCCGATGAAGACCTGACGGATGTAAACGCTATTCAACAGCAACTGGCACCTGCATTTGAAGCTTACCGGAAAATGTATGCCGATTATTACGATAGTTGCAAACATGCCAACAGCCCGGCCATGCGCGATGCCAATCCGGTAGTGATCCTATATCCAGGGGTAGGTATGTTCACCTTCGCAGCCAATAAACAAACGGCACGCGTGGCGGCAGAGTTTTATATCAATGCCATCAATGTAATGCGCGGTGCAGAAGCCATTTCTGCCTACACTTCACTTCCGCGGCAGGAAGCTTTTAATATCGAATACTGGTTACTGGAAGAAGCCAAACTGCAACGGATGCCCAGGCCCAAAGCTTTATCGGGCAGGGTGGCATTGGTTACCGGCAGTGCTGGTGGCATTGGCAAAGCCATCGCTAAAAAAATGGCCGAGGAAGGTGCGTGTATTGTGGTGAATGATAATGATGCCGACCGTTTGTCTAAAGCAGCCGCAGAGTTGCAACAGCAATATGGCAAAGATGTATTTACCACCGTATTGCTGGATGTGACCGATGGGGATGCTGTGCGGAATGCCTATAACCAGGCGGCTTTGTATTTTGGAGGTGTAGACATCGTGGTGAACTGTGCCGGATTATCTATTTCAAAACCTTTGGAAGAACATACGGAAAAAGACTGGGACCTTTTATACGATGTACTGGTAAAAGGCCAGTTCCTGGTTACACAGGCAGGTGTGAACGTAATGCGCAAACAGGGAACGGGTGGGGATGTGATCAATATTGTAAGTAAGAATGCGTTGATGAGCGGACCTAATAATGCCGGCTATGGTTCCGCAAAAGCGGCGCAATTGCACCTGAGTCGCCTGAATGCAGCTGAACTCGGAAAAGATAAGATCCGTGTAAATGTGGTGAACCCGGATGCCGTGATCACCGACAGCAAGATCTGGGAAGGTGCCTGGGCCGAAGGAAGGGCCAAAGCTTACCAGATCACAGTGGCAGAATTACCGGCCTACTATGCAAAACGTACTTTACTGAACGAAATCATTCATCCCTCTGATATAGCTGATGCCTGTTTTGCTTTGGTAGGAGGATTGTTAACCAAATCAACCGGTAATGTATTGAATGTAGATGGCGGAATCGCTGCCGCTTTTGTAAGATGATATGGTCAATGGGCAATGGTGAATGGTCAATAGGACATTCTGTATATTCAAAGCCACCCCCTATTCACCATTCACCATTGCCAATTGCCTATTCACCACTCACAACTCACCACTATGCATCGTGTCGCTTTTAAAATGCAACTGCACAAAGGATTGGAAGAAGAGTATGCACGTCGTCATCAGCAAATATGGCCCGAACTGGCGCAATTGCTGCAGGGGTCAGGCATTGAAGACTATTCCATTTTTTTGGATGAGACCACGCTTGAATTATTTGGTGTGTTGAAAATAAAAGACAAAATCATGCTGGACAAGTTGCCAACCAGTCCGGTTATGCAGAAATGGTGGGCCTACATGAAAGATATCATGGAAACGAACCCTGATCATTCGCCGGTAAGCGTACCTTTAAAGGAAGTTTTTTATCTGCCATAAATTATACAGTTAACGATTGCATATGTTGATGAATTCAGAGATCATACAGGCCCATAACGAAAGATTATCCGTACAGCATGCCCATCGTTTTGCTTTTGCTGCAGAAACGATTCCCGGTATCGAAGGCATTTTACAAAAGCTGATCGATTTTCAGATCGCCATCCCTTCCTGGGCATTGGGCACCGGAGGCACCCGTTTTGGCCGCTTCAATGGCGGAGGCGAGCCGCGTACACTGGAAGAGAAGATCGAAGATGTGGGATTATTGCATGCGCTGAACCGATCAAGCGGTGCTATATCACTGCATATTCCCTGGGACATTCCAACCGATCCACTGAAGATCCGGGAACTGGCTGCACAACACGGATTGGGTTTTGATGCAGTGAACTCCAACACTTTCCAGGACCAGCCCGGTCAGCAACACAGTTACAAATTCGGTTCTCTGCAACACGTAAATAAAGCGGTAAGAAAACAGGCGGTTGCACATAACCAGGAAGTAATACAACAGGGCATTGCGCTGGGTTCGCAATCGCTGACCGTGTGGTTATCGGATGGCTCCTGTTTTCCCGGGCAGCTGAACTTTCGCAAAGCTTTTCAAAACACATTGGAAGGATTACAGGAAATTTATGCGGCTTTGCCGGCAGATTGGAAAATGTTTGTAGAGTACAAAGCCTATGAACCCAATTTTTATTCTATGACGGTGGGTGATTGGGGACAATCGTTATTGTATGCCAATAAACTGGGCAACAAAGCCTATACACTGGTGGATCTCGGACACCATTTGCCCAATGCCAATATCCAGCAGATCGTTGCCTTGCTGCTACAGGAGAAAAAGTTGGGCGGCTTTCATTTTAACGATAGCAAATACGGCGATGATGACCTGACCGTAGGCAGTATCGATCCGTATCAGCTCTTCCTGATCTTTCATGAACTGGTGGAGGGGATGGATGCGCGACAGATGAACCATGCTAAAGACCTGGGCTGGATGATAGATGCCTCGCATAATGTAAAAGATCCGCTGGAAGACCTGCTGCAAAGCGTAGAAGCCATCATGATCGCCTACACGCAGGCGCTGTTGGTAGATGCCAAGGCCTTGGAGGAGGCACAGGAAAACAATGATGTAGCGAGGGCACAGGAAATATTGCAGGAAGCATACAGAACCGATGTGCGATCGGTTGTAGCCGAAGCCCGCTTTCGCTCCGGTGCGGCACTGGCACCTTTGCCGCTATTCCGCGAACAAGCGGTTCGCAGGCAATTGATACAAACCAGGGGCGATAAAACAACTGCTACAGGTTTATGAATGTATTGCCTGTGATAGCAGTTTTTGATATTGGCAGAACCAATAAAAAATGTTTTCTGTTTGATGAACAGTATCATATCGTGTGGGAGCAATCTGTGGAACTGGCAGAAACGGAAGACGAAGATGGATTTCCCTGCGAAGATGTACATGCACTTACAACATGGGTAAAACAAACGATGAAGGAAGTGTTGGAACTGAAAGTTGTTTCTGTGAAAGCAGTTAATTTCTCAGCCCATGGCGCCAGTTTTGTGTATATCAATGAACAGGGGCAGCCGGTGGGGCAGTTGTATAATTACCTGAAACCTTATCCCGTTGCACTGCAAAAGAAATTTTATACCACTTATGGAGGAGAACAGGCTTTTTCTTTAGCTACTGCATCGCCAGTGCTGGGCAGTCTCAATTCGGGTTTGCAGGTGTACAGATTACAAAAAGAAAAACCGGAATTATATGCGCAGGTACACTATGCCTTACACCTGCCGCAATATATCAGTTACCTGATTACCGGAAAAACCTGTGCAGAAATTACCAGTATCGGTTGTCATACCGGCCTGTGGCATTTTTCGCAAAGGCAATACCATGAATGGGTATATGAAGAGGCGCTGGATGAAAAATTTCCCTCTGTGCTTCGGTCAGATGCGGTGTTGGAAACAGCGGGGCCGGTTGGCAAGATCAAAGCAGGTGTAGGGCTTCACGATAGCTCGGCAGCGCTGGTTCCTTACCTTGCTTCGTTTACAGAACCCTTTGTGTTGATTTCTACCGGCACATGGTGTATCGGTCTCAATCCATTTAATACAGAACCATTAACTGCTGCCGAATTGGAACAGGACTGTTTATCTTATCTGAGTTATCAAAGACAGACAGTAAAAGCCTCGCGTTTATTTGCCGGACAGGAACATGAAATACAGGTAAAAAGATTAGCCAAACATTTTACAGTGGCAGAAGACTATTACCGGCAGGTTGATTATCATGAATCATTGCTGGAAAAAGTATGTACTGCCAGTAAAAAAGAACCGGTGTTTACCGGTTCGCATCCTTCTGCCTTTGGCGAAAGGGACCTGAAGGGTTTTGCGAATTATGCAGAAGCCTATCACCAGTTGATCAGTGATATCATGCAACAGCAGCAATTGGCTATTTCGCTGATACTTTCTTCTCATCCGCCCACCCGAATTTTTGTAGATGGCGGTTTCGCCAGAAATTCCGTGTTCATGCACATGCTGGCCGCCAGTTTCCCGGCAATGAAAGTGTATGCGGCGGCCGTATCGCAGGCTTCTGCCCTGGGGGCGGCATTGGTACTGCATGCTGCCTGGAACACACAGCCCCTTCGTCGGGATCTGGTTGCGCTCACGGCCTATACCAGTGGCAACTAAGGTTGATATCTTAACGTAACTTTATTGACTGCCTGTTTTGGGCAACCTGTAACTTTGCAGTTGCCTAATTGTTTAGATTATGTATTTTTCGTTGATGAAAAAGAACCTGTTTTCGGTTTCCATAACTGTCGTGTTAGCGATGGGACTCTTTGCTTCATGCGGTTCGGCCAGGAACAGCCAGGAATCAAACCTCGTACAAAATAGCTATTGGCAGAAAGACAGTTTAACCGTGAATGGCGATAATACCGACTGGACTAACTCTTTCACTTTTACAGATGAGAAAACAGGATTGTCCTGCATCGTTTCCAACGATCGGGAGAATGTATATGTACTGGCAGCTACTGCCAACGAAACAACCATACAAAGAATTTTAAGAGGTGGCCTTACCCTTTACATCAATAATCATGGCGTAAAAGAAGAAGTAGGTGCAGCAGGTATCAGTTTTCCCACAGGTAACCGGATACAGCGGGGTGATAAATTGTTAAACGACCGTCCTGAATTGCAGCAGAACAAACAAGTGGCATTGGCTGCCGTGCAGGATTATTCTCTCTTCGGGTTCCCTGATCTAAAAACACCGGAGAATTTTGACTATGGTAAATCCAATCCTGTGGGAATTCAATTGGCAATCGGCTTAAACGCCACAGGTGCATTGGTATATGAAGCTGCTATTCCGCTGACATCTTTTTTAAATAAAGCGGCAGCACTCAATCCTGGCAGAGCCAGTATTGCACTGGGTTTTGTACTGGAAAATGTTCCGGGGCAGCCGGGTTCGGGCGGTCGCGGTGGCGGATTGTCGATCGGTGGCGGTTTGGGCTTTGGTTCTTTTGGCAGTGGCGGAGGGGTAGGTTTGTCAATAGGTACGGGTAGTCTTGGAAGGATCGGTGGTGGTAACAGACAAGGTAAACCAACCAAGATCTGGAAAGAAATGATGCTGTCCCGCCCCCCGGCAAACACTCCCTCCAGCAAGTAATCCTTCTTCCGGCCTTAGCCGTAATTCACTTGTTTTTTGTAAATTGTTGCTATCAAAACCTCTAACGATGGCAACTTCCCGCAGAAAATTCCTGCATACACTGGGTGCTTCCGGTTCATTATTACTGGCCGGACTTCCCGCAATGGCAGATCCCGCAAAAGTACAGCAGTTATTATCCTCCGTAAAAGTAAGCGCCAATGACAAAGTGCGTATCGCTTTGATCGGTGCCGGTATCATTGGTCATTACGATACTGAAACAGCCCTTAAAGTGCCGGGTGTGGAACTGGCTGCAGTTTGCGATCTCTACCAGGGCAGGCTGGACAGGGCCCGGGAAAAATGGGGCAATGAGCTGTTTGTTACCCGCGATTACAAAGAAATTCTTTCACGAAAAGATATCGATGCCGTATTGGTTTGTACCTGCGATCACTGGCACGATCATATCACGATCGATGCACTGAAAGCAGGCAAACATGTGTACTGCGAAAAACCGATGGTGCATCATGTAGAAGAAGGACTGGCAGTGGTGGCCGCACAAAAAGCCAGTGGCAAAGTGTTGCAGGTAGGAAGCCAGTCGGCCAGTTCGGTTTTATTTCTTGAGGCACAGAAATATTACAAACAGGGTATCATTGGTGAGCTGGCGTATGCCGAAGCTTATAACGACCGCAACTCAGCCAACGGTGCCTGGCAATATACTATTCCGTCTGATGCAAGTCCGAAAACCATTGATTGGGACAGGTTTCTGGGCGATGCGCCCAAGATCGCCTTCGATCCCGTTCATTTTTTCAGGTGGCGCAATTACAAAGCCTATGGTACCGGTGTAGCAGGTGATCTGTTTGTACATAATTTTACGGGTTTACATACGGTAACCGGTTCTTATGGTCCGGATACCATTTATGCAGCAGGTGCTTTGAATTACTGGAAGGATGGCAGGGATGCCTATGATATTGTAACCGGTATCATGCGGTATCCGAAAACTGCTGAACACAATGGCTTCCAGTTTTTTACGCGTGTTAACCTGGCAGATGGTGCAGGCGGTGGAGCGGGTAATCGGTTCATTGGTACCGAAGGGGTGATCGAAGTGAGATCGAACAGTATCCGCGTCAAACATTTTAAAAGACCGGTGGCACCGGGTATTGGTGGGTATGATTCGATGGAGAGTTTCCCCAAAGCCATGCAGCAATCATTACTGGTGGAATATAATGCCAGATACAGTGCAGAAGACAGGAAAGCAAAAGAAGGAGAGGAGATCATTTTTGAATCGCCTAAAGGGTATGATAGCAGGCTGGATCACATGATTAATTTCTTTGAATCTGTGAGAACCGGTAAAACAGTATTGGAAGATGTTTCTTTTGGACTAAGAGCCGCAGGCCCCGCCATTTTATGTAATACCAGCGTTGAGAAAAACGAGGCCATCCACTGGGATCCGGTAGCGATGAAAGTAATCAAAGCAAAAGCATAGTTTTATAATACATCCATCAGCAAAATCATCATGTATATATATCCTGTTCGTGTAAGAATATTCGTTGTTTCTTTTTTACTGGTATCAACTGTAATTGCGCAGAAAGGGAAACCCATACAGACATGGTTGACCAGCCCGACACAGCATATTTTTTTCAGGAAACAGGTTACGCCTGTTTATTTCAAAAGCAGGGATTCAGCCAGGCAAACCGTGATCGATATTGATGATACGGAACGTTATCAATCGATAGATGGTTTTGGCTTCTCCTTAACGGGAGGTAGTGCATTGAACCTGATGAAAATGAAGAAGGAGGAACGCCAGGCTTTGTTGCAGGAATTATTTGGTACAGAAAAGAACCATATCGGCACCAGTTATCTCCGCATCAGTATCGGTGCATCTGACCTGGATGAAAAAGTGTTTTCGTACAATGACCTCCGCGAAGGCGAGAAGGATCCTGAACTAAAACGGTTTGATCTCGGTTATGATAAAAAATACCTGCTCCCGGTTTTAAAAGAGATTCTGCAGATCAATCCATATATCAAAATCATGGGGTCGCCGTGGTCGCCACCGGTGTGGATGAAAAACAACAATGATACCCGCGGTGGTAACCTGCTGAAGTCTGCTTACCCTGTATATGCCCGTTATTTTGTTAAGTATATAGAAGCGATGCGTAAAGAGGGAGTCAGGATAGATGCGGTAACAGTGCAGAACGAACCACTGCATCCCGGTAACAATCCCAGTTTACAGATGCTGGCCAATGAACAGGCCGAGTTTGTTCGCGATCATCTCGGACCTGCTTTTGCTGCCGCCAAACTACGCACTAAAATCATCATCTACGATCATAACGCAGACAGGCCCGATTACCCGATCACGGTGCTGAATGACCCGGAAGCAAAAAAATACATCGATGGTTCTGCCTTTCATCTTTATGGGGGAACGATCGATGCCTTATCGCTGGTGCATGATAAACATCCTGATAAAAATATCTACTTCACCGAGCAATGGGTAGGGGCACCGGGTAATTACCTGGGTGATATCAGCTGGCATGTAGAGAACCTGATCATAGGTGCTACCCGCAACTGGGCCAAAACGGTACTGGAATGGAACCTGGCATCAGATGAGTTCTACAAACCCTTTACCGAGAGGGGAGGATGTACCAGTTGTCTGGCAGCTGTAACCATTGATCAGGGTAAAAAGAAAGTAATACGCAACCCGGCTTATTATATCATTGCACATGCAGCCAGATTTGCAAGACCTGGTTCGGTACGGATAGGATCCAATATGGTAGCGGGATTGCCGAATGTGGCGTTTAAAACGCCCGCGGGCAAATATGTATGTATTGTGCTGAACAAAGAAACGGCTATCCGGAATATTACCATCCGCTGGCAAAACCAGACAGCCGATCTGATCATACCCGCCAATTCCGTAGCTACGTATACATGGTAGATCAGGAAGAACTATTTCTTTCTATCAGGCTGCTTTTGATCACAATCTTGTCTACCCGGTTACCATACACTTTTTTCTCTACCATCCGGAAGAGAAGCGAAGCAGCTTCCTTACCTATTTCAAAAGCTGGCGGTGTAATGGTGGATAAAGAAGGTGAGAGGAGCGAAGCCGTTCTTAAACAGGAGAAACTGATTACTTTCAGGTCTTTCGGGATCTTCAGATTGATTTCGTTGCAGGCATAATAAGTAGAGATCGCCAGTTTTTCTACAGAAGAAAGAATGGCATCAGGCCTGCCGCGCATTTTCAACACTTTTTTGATCAACTCCTGGTTGGCTGCATCATCGTTGGAGCATTCCACAATCATTTTAGGATCCTGTGGCAGGTTATACTTTTTCAGTGCAGCGAGATAACCATTCATCCTGTTAACAGTGGTGGACAGGTACCCGGCCACCCGGAGGTAGGCAATTTTCCGGCAACCCACTTTGATCAGTTGCTCTGTGGCTTTAAAACCTCCGTCAAAATCATCTGTTGTTACGGTAGGACAACCGGGGTCATCCGGTACACGGTCGAAAAACACCACAGGGAAACCCGCATTCTGCAGTTCGGTGAGTTGACTGCCGGTAGAGGTATCGCTGCAAAGCGAAATCAGTACACCATCTACACGTCCACCCTGCAGGTGTTTGATGGTAGATTCCTGGTCCTTGGCATTTTCGTGGGTAAGGTAGGTAAGTACATGGTAACCTTTTTGCTGAGCCACTGTTTGAATACCATTGATGGCAAGGGCGAAATAGTTATTGGCGATCTCGGGAATCACTACGGCAACTGTAAGGCTTTTTTTTCTTCTGAGACTGCTGGCAAAGGGGTTGGGCTGGTAATTCAGCTTTTCGGCCATTTCCAATACCCTTTTTTTGGTCTCGGCACTGATTTCGTAACTGTCGCGCAACGCCTTCGATACCGAAGAGATCGATAAACCCAGTTCTTCTGATAGTCTCTTTAAATTGATACTGCTCATACGAGTGGTGATCAGTTTTTCGCACCAGCTATCAGCTGTGTGGCAACAACAATCAGTCTAATATACTGATTTTACGAAAACAAGGGAAAACGTTTTCGTAAAACCCGGTAAAGTTTTGGTAATAACCGGTGTATCACGAAAACGGGCGTAGAATTTTTTAGTAGTTCTACGCCCGTGGCTAAACAAACCGGATCTATTTTTTCGCTTTCAGGGCTTTGTATCTTAACATGGCTTCGATATAATAATAGTCGGCATAGGTAAGTGGCACATCTACCTCTGAATTGCCCGGTAAATGTCCGGTGCTGTGTTTCAGAATAAACCCGCCATTTTGTCTATATAGGGCTGTATAGGTAGGCGATGATAATGAACGGATCACTTTCTCCGCAAATCCGGTATACGAATTACCGGATGTTGGATCAACATATTTCGTTAGTTCCAGCAAGGCAGAAGCCGTAATAGCGGCTGCCGATGCATCGCGATAAGTAGCCGGGATCTCAGGTGTGTCATAATCCCAGAAAGGAATTTTATCTTCCGGAGTGGTGGGATGCTGCATGATAAAAGCAGCGATTTTTTTTGCATGTGCCAAATACGTAGGATCTTTTGTACAACGATACATCACTACATACCCATACAAACCCCATGCTTGTCCCCGGGCCCATGCAGAGTTATCCGCGTACCCCTGGTGTGTTTTTTTTGAGATCACATGTCCATCACTGATATCATAGTCCACCACATGCCAGGAACTATTATTGGGGCGGTAATGATTTTTTATGGTGTTATTGGCATGCGTAACAGCGATCTTATAAAAAGAAGAGTCGCCGCTGAATTGCGTGGCCCAGAATAACAGTTCCAGGTTCATCATATTATCGATGATCACCGGGTATTTCCAGTCACCATGGTCCCATGATTTGATCACGCCTGCGGTAGGGTTGAAGCGGGTAGACAAAGATTTGGCGCTGTTCAGCAGGATCTGTTCATATTCTTTGGATGGGGCCAAACGGTTAGCGGCGCCAAAACTGCAGAACATCATAAAACCCAGGTCGTGGGTACCTTTGTTGAACTGTTCTTTTTCAATGATTTTCTCTATTCTTTTTTCTTCCGCCAGCAAAGCAGGATCCTTTGCATATTCGTAGAGATACAATAAGGATCCGGGATAAAAACCACTTGTCCACCAGCTGGATTTGCTGGTCTCGAATTTTTTAGTGAGGGGATAATAGGTTTTCGGTAATACATCGGCCGGCAGTTGTGTGCCCAGGTATTTGTATTGCAATACTGCTTTTTGCAGGGCCGAGTCAATTACTGTCAGCAAATCCGGTTGAACTTTCTGTGCCTGTTGTGCAGGCAGTGCGCCTGATAGAAGAGCCAATAACAGGGAGCAACCGATTGTTTTTTGTATCTGCCACATATAAAATGGTTAAGGTGTAAGTCTTTGTGTGAAAAGAGAATGCCACACAAGGTGCGGCATTCTCTTTTATGCTTAATGAACAATGTTGATCCCAGGATCATTCAGGAATCTTATCCAGTGGGGCAACGTTTAATTCAGCACCCGAATAGCCAAGATTTTGATTAATTCGTCCATCGGTATTACCCTGGATAGCAGACTGGGGGATAGGCCATAATACATGGTAGGGGCTTATCTTCATCATATCCTGGTGGTTGGTGATGAAATTCTGTGCATAAAAAACATTTTTTTCTAAAATGCGATCAATCATAAAATTGGAAGTGGAGAAGTTGGCTAACGTATAGGTTTTGCCATTATATGATTTGCCTGTTTTAGCAAACAAAAATGCAATCCTCGTTAACTCTGTTTTGCGTCCTTCTTCATAATATAATTCCCTGGCTCTTTCATCCAGTACGGTGCCAATATTCATACTGGCAGCATTGGTGTAAGGGGCGCATTTAGCCCTTGTTCTTACCGCATTTATATCTGCCATAGCGAGATCATTCTGACCTTTCCATACATAGGCTTCAGCTCGGATCAGGAATGTTTCCGCCAAACGCATGACATACCAGTCTGTATGACCACCTCTCATAGGTGTGTTTTCAATATCAGGAACATATAGTTTGTAGTGAGGCCAGGGGAACCATCTGCGTAAAGTGTCTTTACCATTACATAATTGTTTGCCTGTAGAACTGAATAGCTGCAGCCTCTGACCATAATAAGGATCCACCCCTTTTAAAGCCGGATTACTGTAGCGCAGGTTTTCCATGTACATCCAGTTACCAGAGGTAGAATCATGCCTTAGGTCGTTTACATCATCCCAAATATCCTTGTAGTGATAAGATGTTGAGCGGCATCGGCCAATACCCCTTCCGTACCATTGCATATTATCAAATTCAACTCCGGCGAGCGGAGAAATGCCTACACCGCCATTGGGTGTAACGATACCGGCAATGGAAATTCCGGGAACACAATTACGCATGGTCTGTATACCGCCGGCAAAGTTATTAGGAACACCTATACGTTCTGTAACCAGGAATAAAACTTCTGTATTGGCTGCAGCAGCTTTATTTTCCGGACGGTGTAAATCCCAGGTTACATTTTTTGCGGCATTACCTGCGTCAATACCAAAACGGTTTGTCATCAGTTTATAAGTGCCACTATTTATTACGGCCGAAGCGGCTGTAATGGCTTCATCAAACAACCCAAGTGAAAGATTGATCTTTGCCAGTAAATGGTACACGGCGCCCTTGTTCACATCACCTTTATCAGCAGTCCAGGGTACATGTTGAACAGCAAAGTCAAGGTCTGACTTCATTCGCTGAAGAATCACTTCTCTTTTAACAGAAGCATAATCCGTTTTAGCTTCTGTTAATTCTTTTAATGGACAGGGAACATCTCCAAACTGATTGGTTAACCGGTAGTAATCATAAGCCCTGTAAAAATAGGCTTTGCCCAAAATGATATTTCTGGTCGCTTCCGGTATAGCAGTAGCTGCCGGCAAACGGGAAACAATGGTATTGGCTAGGCGAATGCCCACCCACTCCTGGTTCCAATACCAACCGATTTTATTGAAATCGCCACTGTTCAATTGTGCGTCCGGTTTGATCTGCAGGTCCATATTCTGCGCCGGACCGGTTTTGTCATCTGTTCCTTCTACTGCCACTTCTGAAAAGATGGTTTCAGTGATGATGGGGGCACCATCGCCATACCATTCGTCGCGAAGGTTACGGGCACAGGCATTTAAGGCAGCATTAAAACCAATGGCATCTACCAAAGTATTTTCAGGAGAATTGATGGATAATGGTTTTGGTTCCAACCAATCCTTCTTACAACTCTCTAAGATCATCACGCCAAGTAGCATGATGGCTGATGAACGGATTATTTTATTAATATTTTTCATTTACTTTTTTTTAACAGGTTAGCTTATAAAGTAAGGTTTAATCCAAAATTATAAGTCAAAGGTGTTGGGGTTTGATTAGTCGTTCCATTTGCACCATGATATTCCGGATCAAAATAATCCCAGTTAGAGAATACTTTCGCGTTTACGATATTGAAATAAACTTTGAGGGCATCGATTTTCCATTTTTTGGTAATTTCTCCGGGAATGGTATAGGCAAGACTAATATTACTTAACCTGATAAAGGAAGATTTTTTATAATGGTTCCAGGTAATACCGCCACCTCTCTGGCCATATAACTTGCCCCATTCATTTGTAGGATTGGAAGGAGTCCAGTACGGAGTTTCATAAAAGTTTACACGATCATAAAACACCAGTCCCTGATTTCTTTCTCCGTTGGTAGCTTCATTGAATCTGGTGATCTGCCCCATTTTCGCGTATAGGGTAAATGAGAAATCAAAATTCTTATAAAGTTTAAATTCATTTCTCATGTTCCAGGAAAATTTGGGTGCAGAATTGCCTACAAATTCTCTGTCTGCTACGGTATATTTTCCATCACCATTTTTATCATTCAATCTGAAATCGCCGGGGGTAAAGCCAAATGATTTGGCCAGGGCAGCATCAGCGGTTTGCCATACACCTATTGTTTTGTAATCATAAATCTCAGAAATCGCATGGCCGATAAACCAACCGTTATTGATATCATCTTTCTCGGAACTGCCTATTTGTTTTCCGGTTGCATCATAATCCGGAGTGGCGCCGTATAAATGGATGATTTTATTCTGGTTGCTCCAGATTCCGAATGTGGTGCTCCAGTTGATATTTTTCTTCCGCATGTTCTGGGTAGTAACAGAGAATTCAAATCCTTTGTTTTGTACCTCACCCAGATTTACCAATACAGAACTGAATCCTGTAACAGTAGGTAAAGAGCGGTTAACGAGCAGATCTTTGGTAGTTCTGTTGTACAAGTCAAATGTACCACTAACTATACCTTTAAAAAGGGAAAAGTCAATCCCAAAATTCACAGAACTGTTTCTTTCCCATTTCAAATTAGGGTTCGACAGGTTGTTTGCCTGTACATAAGAGGTATTATACACAGCTCCACCTGATGTTACAAAATTATAGGTGCCTGAGGAAAGGTTTGACAGGGCAGCATAACGACCGATTTGTCTGTTCCCGTTTTCACCATATGAAATTCTCACTTTGGCATAATCAAGCCAATTCGCTGTTTTCTTCATGAACCGCTCTTCACTAATGGCCCATGAGAATGCGGCAGAAGGGAAGGTGGCTCTTGGATTAGACTGTCCGAATGCGGAATAACCATCCCGTCTTGCCGTAAAAGTGAAATAATAGCGTTGGTTATAGTTGTAGTTGATACGTCCCATCAGGGCATCGCCGGTTTCGTACTGATCGTCACTGGAAACAATAGGGGCCAGCGTACCTGCCTGTATGGCATTGTATCCCAGGTTGTCATTGGGTGCAAAATTTTCTGCCTGGATAGTGGTATTCCATGACTGGAATTTTTCCGCATTGAAGAGGAAGGTAGCTTCAAATGTATGTTTACCGAATTGTTTATTCCAGCGGATAATGTTATCCCACTGCCAGGAATAAACAGTCTGATTTCTTCTGTTTACGATACCTTTTCTGGAAGCCACATCCGGCTTTTTGGAAGAGATATGCTGGTATTCGCGCAACACATCGTAGCGGGGTGAAAAGTTAACCTGGTAAGAAAACCCCCATGGCAATTTCCCTTTCGCAAAAATCGAGGCAAAGAAATCGTCGTACTTGTATAAACGGTTGGTGTATGCCTGATCCAGAAAGGGATGGGTATTGGAACCCGGGTCATCATTGGAGCTCTGTCTGAGTGTTACACCGTCAGCCTGATAGAAAGATCCCCATGGCGGAGTAGAGGCAATATCTCCAAACCTGACAGGTACACTACTTTCATCCCGGTTGGAATACTGGAAATTAATACCTACGGTTAAAAAGTCAGCAGCTTTGGCTTCTAAATTAAAACGGGTACGGAAGGTTTTATACTTGTCACCAACCGTGATGCCCTCATTGGTAAGATATCCGAGAGAGAAATAATAGTTATAATCATCCCTTCTCTGCGCGATACTTACAGTATGATCATTCTGCAGGGCATTTTTATTATAAATCAGGTCTTCCCAGTTCAGGTAATTCCCTGCTTTGATATTGGTCTGTTCTATGGGTTTCCACTCGTTGCGGTTGAGCCAGACATTGGTAGGGTCAAGACCGTTTGACCCATCGAGTGCCAGCCATTGTGCTACAGTAAAACTAGAAGGCAATTTGGCCGGATTCAGGAACTTATATTTTATGCCGGGTTTGGAAGTTGAATCAAAATTGGTTTTAGCCCATTCTGCTGCTTCCCGGAAATCCAGGATTTCAGGTCCGGTTAACAGATGCGGTTGGTTTACCACTTTATTGATACCAAAATTGCTGTTAACTGTAATAACCGGTTTGCCGATTTTTCCTCTTTTAGTAGAGATCAGGATAACTCCATTGGCAGATCTGGCACCAAATACGGCAGCAGAGCTGGCATCTTTCAGGATATCAATAGTAGCAATATCGTTCGGGTTGATATCGGCCATGGTGCCGGGATAAATTACTCCGTCAAGCACTATCAGCGGGTCAGAGCTGGCAGTCAATGTGCCTTTCCCCCTCACCTGTAAACTGGCACTGGCACCCTTGGTACTTGGGTCAAAACCCACATCCAGGCCAGGTGCATTTCCACGAAGCATATCCTGTACGGAACGTGGATTTTCATTTTCAAGTTGTGTGGCTTTCACCTGCACAACTGAACCTGTAAGGTCTTTTTTGGTACGTGTACCATATCCAACTACTACTACATCATTCAGTCCAGACACTTCTTCTGCGAGTGAAATGTTGATACTGTTTTTGCCTTTTACGGCTACTTCTTTGGTTCCATAGCCCGTATAACTGAATACCAGTGTACTGTTCTCCGGCACATTGGGGATCGAGAATGATCCCTGGGCGTTGGTGGTAACTCCTCTTGTAGTACCCTTAATCATCACACTCACACCTTCGAGTGGAGCATTTTTGGCATCAGATACTTTACCAGTAATAGTAACAGGAGGTGGTTTTAGGGCAGATAGCTTGTGTTCCACCCTCCCGGCTTTTGCCGGATTTGCGAAGGATCCCGAAAATATCACAAAACATACCAGGCATAGTATGCACGTGAACGGGCCTGCTTTGAAAGCATTCGTTTTTTTCTTCATAATGGCAAGTGTTGGTTTTGATGAATAACAGCTGCAAAGGGTGGTTAACCCTTGTTTTCGCAACCATTAATTGTTTGTTAAATTATAATAGTTTTCCAAGTCTTTATCAATCCATCGGATTTTGTCTTCCGATTTCTACGAAAAGGTTTTCGTAGATAAACCCCTTTTCGCCCCCCGGTTAGCAGTAAATTTATTTGCGGTAAACTGATCAACGATTGCTTATGCCAACTACTAATTCATTCTCCGGAATCCTGTGTATCACATTGCGGATAATCCCTGTAAATGGTTGGTGGCAAAGGGTTTCAGCGTATGCTACTGATTGTTTGTTTGCCGGTTTGTTTCTCCGTTTTTTTTCTGTAGTTGCTTTTCCCGCTACCCAAAACAGAAGCGGCTATGACCGATACTACCTTGCGACTGCTGCATGGTGCCCCAATTCTGTTTTCAACACGGTTGCGGTTAATTTCCATTATATGGAATTATTACTTGCTTCATCCAAACCTGAATCTGTCCTTTAAAAATCTCATTATGGTAAAACAACCGATGTGTACCCTCTTTTTCCGAAGTCTTCTTTTTGCTTTTCTGTTACTAACCGTACTGCCAGTGGTAGCCCGGTTAGATGGTAAACTGAAAAACAGCCGGGTGCTCGTGTATACAAAAAACGGCAAAGGGTATGTACACGATAATATTGCTTCTGCCATAACCTGTGTAAAAGAACTGGGGGCCGCCAACGCTTTTACGGTAGATGTATCCGATGATGCATCTGTATTTACAGAAGCCAACCTGCAGAAATACCAGTTGCTCATTTTTACGAGCACCAATAATGATGTATTTGATACAGATGAACAGCGGGTGGCCTTCCGCCGCTATATCGAAGCCGGTGGCGGTTTTGTGGGGGTACACTCTGTTACGGGTACGGAACGCAACTGGAAATGGTTCAAACAGATGCTGGGCGAAACTTTTTCATGGCATGCCAAAGGACAGGTATTCCGGCTGAAGAATATCGACCCCACACATCCTTCTATGAAAGATGTACCGGCTACCTGGGACCGGCATGATGAATGTTATTTCGGAAAAGAACTCTATCCCGGGATGAAAGTGCTGATGGTGCACGAACTGAGCTCGCTGCAAAAAGACCAGGCCGATCTGATCGATAAAAACAAAGGTTCTTTTGCGGATTATTACCCTGCCGTTTGGTACCAGCAGTTTGAAGGAGGAAATATCTGGGTAACCACACTCGGCCACAGCAAAGAAAGTTACCAGGACCCCGTATACAAGAACCATTTATTGCAGGGTATCCGATATATTGCTACCCGGTACAGGGGACTGGATTATTCAAAAGCACATGCTATTTCAAAAGATGACCCTCTTAAAAACTAATACTATGTCAGCCAAAAAACCATTTAACCGCAGAGATTTTGTGAAAACAACCTTTAAGGGTGGTGTAGCCACTTCTCTTGCCATGACAGGATTTCCTACCATTGTTCCCGCTTCTGTATTCGGGAAAAATGCACCCAGTAATAAACTGAACATTGCAGCCATCGGTGTGGGAAGGATCTCCCGTGATCATGATATGGCAGAAACCCTGAAATACGATCACGCGCGGATCATGGCTGTTTGTGATGTTGACAGCAAACGCCTTGCGGAAGGGAAAAAATATGTGAATGATTACTATACCAAAAAAACAGGCAAAACATACGACGGGGTTACCATGTACAGCGATCACCGCGAGATGTTACTGAATAAGGATATTGATGGTGTACTGATCAGTACCCCTGATCATTCGCATGCTTACCTCGGTATTCATGCGGTGGAAGCAGGGAAGGATGTGTACCTGCAGAAGCCCGCTTCCTTAACCATTGCCGAAGGCCGGGCTTTGAGTAATGCGGTTCATCGCACGGGAAGGATTCTGCAGATCGGCAGCCAGCAACGTTCTTCTGTGCAGTTCCGTTATGCGGCCGAACTGGTTCGTAATGGCCGTATCGGTACATTGAAAAATGTGTATATCGGACTGCCCGGCGATCCGGGAGGTGACGAAGAACCTGAAATGCCCATTCCTTCTACCTTGAATTATGATGCCTGGCTGGGATCAACCCCTTATGTATATTATACGGAGAAAAGGGTACACCCGCAGAATGGCTATGATCGTCCGGGTTGGTTGCGTTGCGAGCAGTTTGGTGCCGGTATGATCACAGGATGGGGGGCACACCATATAGACTGTGCACATTGGGGCATGGATACAGAATATACCGGTCCGGTAGAAATTGTGTGTAATAAAGTAACTTTCCCTTCCAAAGGTTTGTGGAACGTACATGGCATTTTTGAAACCCAGGGAACCTATGCCAACGGCGTAAAAATGATCGTGAGCAATGAACTGCCCAACGGCATCAAGTTTGAAGGAACCGAAGGGTGGATTTTTGTAACCCGTGGTAACTACCGTGCCAGTGCCAGTGATCCGGTACAGAGTAATGCCAATACAAAGGCACTCACTGCCAGTGATGGTAAGATCATTACATCTGTGATAGGAGAGAATGAGATTAATCTCTATAAAAGTGCCGAGCAGCACGGCAACTGGCTGGATTGTATCCGTACACGCCAGCAACCTATTTCACCAGTAGAAGTAGGACACCGTTCCTGCTCTACCTGTTTGCTGCATCATATTTCCATGAAAGTGAAACGTAAGATCAACTGGGATCCGATGAATGAGCGTTTCATCAATGATGATGAAGCCAACAGCATGCTGAACAGGCCGCACCGTTTTCCGTATGAGGTAAAAGGACTGGATTAATCTATCATTGAATAATTGTAAACTGATATCAACAGCAAATGCGTACTACATTATTAACAGGACTTGGTTTATTGCTATTACATGCTGCGATGGCCCAACAGAAAGTAAAACTGATCACACTGGACCCGGGGCATTTTCATGCGGCGCTGGTGCAGAAATCCATGTACCCGCAGGTAGATCCTACGGTGCATGTATATGCCAAAAAAGGGCTGGACCTGCAGTTGCATCTTGATAAGATCAAGGGCTATAATAACAGCACTGTTTCTCCCACCAGCTGGAAAGAAGTGGTGTATGAGGGCGATGATTTTTTTAACCGGATGCTGCAGGAAAAGGCAGGTAACGTAGTGGTGCTAGCAGGAAACAACCAACTGAAAACCGATTATATTCTCAAATCCGTGCAGGCGGGTTATCATGTGTTCTCAGACAAACCAATGGTGATCAATGAAAAAGGGTTTGGTCAGCTGAAGCAAGCGTTTGCCACGGCCCAAAAGAAAAATGTATTACTGTATGATATCATGACGGAACGGTATGAGATCACAACCATTCTGCAGAAGGCTTTCTCGCAGCAACCGGCCTTATTTGGTAAGCTGCAGAAAGGTACAGCCGCCAATCCTGCTGTAACCAAAGAGAGTGTACATCATTTTTATAAGTATGTATCCGGTTCTGTGTTAACCCGCCCGGCCTGGTTCCTGGATGTGACACAGGAGGGAGAGGGGATCGTGGATGTGACCACACACCTGGTAGACCTGGTTCAATGGGAATGTTTTCCGGAGCAGACGCTCAACTATACCACAGACATAAAAATTCAGACTGCGAAAAGCTGGCCCACCACTATCAGTAAAACACAATTTACAGAGCTAACCAAGTTGCCTGAAATGCCTTCTTATCTGGATAAGTACACCGACAACAGCAAACAGAATATTCAGGTACTTTGCAATGGCGAGATCAATTATACCCTGAAAGGGGTACATGCAAAAGTATCGGTGATCTGGAACTACAAAGCGCCCGATGGTACCGGTGATACCCATTATTCCATTATGCGCGGAACAAAAGCCAATCTGGTGATCCGTCAGGGTGCAGAACAGAATTTCAAACCTACTTTGTACATTGAGCCGCTTGTGATAACAACAGCATACGAAAAAGCAGCAGCGGAAGTAGTAGAAAAAATCGCGCAGCAATACAAAGGAATTTCTTTGAAAAAAAATACAAAAGGGTGGGAAGTAATTATTCCGGATGTGTTGAAAGAAGGACATGAATCACATTTTGCCCGGGTAACCGAGAAATACCTTGAGTATCTTTCCAAACACAATATGCCGGCCTGGGAAGTGCCGAATATGCTGGCCAAATATTACACCACTACGCAGGCTCAGAAACTGGCCTCACAAAAATAGATGTATGAAAACACTAACCTTTGCCGGAAGCATTGTTTGGGTTTGCCTGTGTTGCATTTCCTTACAGGCCATGGCACAGCTAAAACCGCTGCAAACCATCAAAGGCACTACTTACAGGTCTATTTTTGAGATGCTTCGGGATGTACCTGGATTGGAGGTTACATTGAGTAACGACAAAACAGGTGGTTCTGTGGTTGTTCGCGGGATAGGTAGTTTTAATAACCAGAAGCCGCCGCTCTTTGTAGTAGATGGCGCAATTTATTCAGGCGATATCAGTGCCATCAATCCACAGGATGTAGACGGGATCAGTGTACTGAAAGATGCCGCATCCGCATCGGCTTATGGTGCGCAGGGGGCAGCGGGGGTAATCCTGATAACCACTAAAAAGGGACAGGGCGTAAGCAGACAGGCCGTTGTATCCAGTTACAATGCATCGGCCTATACTTATTTCATAGAACATAAAACACCACTGAAAGTGTTTGGCCATAATGATAGTGTGATCATGGAAGGTGTGATACAAAAGCAACAGGATAGTGTTTTGGTCTTTATCAAAAAAAGAAAAGAAGTACGGGTAGCGCTGAAGGATATTAAAAGAGTGGAAATGATACAGGAGTAAACGCTACATCGTTTTCGTAAATTTAAAAGAGCCATAGCGCAGATCAGCCAAAAAAAAGAATCAAATTCATAGAATCAATAAACGAAGGACATGGAATCGAATGAGCTGTTTTCACTACAAGGGAAAGTAATTGTTGTAACAGGGGGAACGGGTATATTAGGCGGGGCTTTTGTAAAAGGAATTGCAGCAGCAGGTGGAACAGCCGTTATCCTGGGACGCAATGCAGCCGTAGCAGAACAAAGGGCACAGGAAATCATAGCGGGTGGTGGTAAGGCACTGGCAGTAGTAGCAGATGTACTGGAAGAAGCAGATCTGGTTCGTGCGAGAGATATGATTATCGGGAAATGCGGCCGGATAGATGGGTTGGTAAACGCTGCAGGCGGTAATATGCCGGAAGGAGTATTGCAGCCGGATGCTGATATCTTTTCCATGAATATAGACGGGATGAAAAAAGCGATGGTGCTGAATGTATGGGGTACCATTATTCCTACACAGGTATTTGGCAGTGTAATGGCAAAAAGCGGCGGCGGTAGTATTGTGAATATATCTTCTGTCAGTTCCAAACAGGTGGTGACCAAAGTGCTTGGATACAGTATGGGTAAAGCAGCGGTAGATTGTTATACCCAATGGTTTGCTGTTGAAGTAGCCAACCGTTTTGGGGATAGTATCCGTGTAAACGCGATCATGCCTGGTTTTTTTCTTACCGAACAGAACAGAACCTTGTTAACCAACAGCGACGGCAGTTTTACCGATCGTGGTAACCTGGTCATCAAAAACACCCCTTTCAAGCGTTTTGGTAAACCGGAAGAACTGGTAGGGGCATTGATCTACCTGCTGAGTGATGCATCCCGTTTTGTTACCGGAATGCAGCTGGGCGTAGACGGTGGATTTACCGTATTCAGCGGTGTCTAATCCTTATTCCATTAACACAGAAGCCATGAGCGAATATTTTTTAACGGAAGATTTTTTATTACAGGGAAAAGCAGCGAGGCGTTTATACCACGATCATGTGAAAGGGCTTCCTGTGATTGATTATCATTGCCATTTGTCTCCTGCAGATATTGCCGCTAACCGGCAGTTTGCCAACCTGACAGATATCTGGTTAAAAGGGGATCATTATAAATGGAGGGCACAGCGTACACTGGGTGTACCGGAAAAACTGATCACCGGCGATGCAGGTGATGAAGAAAAATTTCATGCCTGGGCCAGGGTGGTTCCGCAAACTGTGCGTAATCCTTTGTTTCACTGGACGCATATGGAACTGAAAAATGTATTTGGCATCAACGGGTATCTCGATGCAAAGTCGGCTTCCTCCGTGTATCAAAGATGTAATGAATTATTGGCACAGCCATCACACAAAACAAGGGCCATTCTTGGTTCTTTTAATGTTGAATACATCGGTACGACAGATGAACCCTGGGATAGTCTTGAACATCACCAATCACTGGCGGCAGAAAATTTCTCTATCCGGGTGTCACCTTCTTTCCGCCCAGACCGGGTACTGATGATCGGTAATAAAAAAAGTTTTTTCGATAACCTGTCGTTGCTGGAACGGGCCAGCGGTATTACGGTAAAAGATATCAATTCCCTGTTGCAGGCATTACAGAACCGGGTGGATTATTTTCATGACAATGGCTGTCGTGTATCCGATCATGGATTAACACAGATGCCTGCCCGCTTCGAATTCAGCGCACAGCTGGAATCGGAACTGCAGTTTTTCCTGTCCGACAGAAAAGGCAGTTATTCCGACCCGGAAGCGTTCATGGGGTATGTATTGGTGCAGCTCTGTAAAATGTACCATGCCAAAGACTGGGTACAGCAATTCCACCTCGGCCCCATCCGGAACAACAATACCCGCCTGAACCAATTGCTGGGTGCGGATAGCGGGTTTGATTCGATCGGTGATTTTCCGCAGGCATTACAGATGTCGCTGTTCTTCGATCATCTCGACCAGTCCAATCAATTGGCCAAAACGGTGATCTATAATATCAATCCCTCCGATAACGAAGTGTTTGCCACCATGCTGGGAAATTTCAATGACGGCAGCATCAAGGGTAAAATGCAGTTCGGATCCGGCTGGTGGTTTCTTGACCAGAAAGATGGCATGGAAAAACAGCTGAATGCCTTATCCAATATGGGATTGATCAGTACCTTTATAGGGATGATCACCGACAGTCGCAGTTTCCTTTCGTTCCCGCGGCATGAATATTTCAGACGCATTCTTTGTAACCTGCTGGGCGATGAAATGGAAAAGGGGATCCTGCCAAATGATGAAGCCTGGATCGGCGGTATTGCCAAAGACATCTGTTACCATAATGCGAAAGAATATTTTAACCTGTAAATTTTCATTCAAATACAATTGCCATATGTCAAACTCACGCAGGGATTTCATCAAGCAAACCGCTAAAGCTGCAGCTGGCACTTATATGGCTACAGCAGGTATCAGTGCACAAAGTTATGCGCGTATCATGGGTGCCAATGATCGGGTAAGGGTAGGTGTGGTAGGTTTCTCCGACCGTCACCGCAGTTCACATATCCTGCCATTCATGAAGTTTTATAAGGAGATGAACTTTGATATTGTGGGGGTATCCGATATCTGGAAAAGAAGAAGAGAAGAAGGTACAGCCTTTCTGAAAGATAAAATGGGGCACGATGTTGCCGGTTACCGTAACAACGAAGAAATGTATGCGGCCAAAGCGGTTGATGCGGTCTTCATCAGTACGGCCGATTTTCAGCATGCCCTGCATTGCATCGAAGCTGTGAAAGCCGGTTGCGATGTGTATTGCGAAAAACCCTTTGCCGAAACCATGGAAGATAACCGGGCTGCTTTGAAAGCAGTGAAAGCATCCGACAGGATCGTGCAGATCGGCTCACAGCGCAGAAGCGGACCTAACTATAAGGCGGCAGCTGACTTTATACAGAGCGGAAAGTTTGGCCCTATTACCATGGTAGAATTAACCTGGAACGTGAACCAGCCCGGTCGCTGGAGAAGGCCCGACCTGGTAGCCAATTGCCACGAAGCCGATCTTGACTGGAAACGCTTCCTGATGAACCGTCCTTACGAAAATTTCGATCCGAGAAAATACCTGGAGTATCGTTTGTTCTGGCCTTATTCTTCCGGAATGCCCGGTCAGTGGATGAGCCATCAGATTGATACGGTTAACTGGTTCAGTGGATTGGATCACCCCAGAAGCGTAACCGCCAACGGTGGTATTTACCAATGGAAAGATGGTCGTAGAAACTGGGATACCACTACTGCCGTGTTTGAGTATGGACCCGCCAATGATCCCACTACAGGTTTTCA
>SCVK01000271.1 GCA_004297075.1 Chitinophagaceae bacterium | reverse complement strand
CCGCAAACGAACCAAAGCCCATTATGCCCTGCCGGAGGAGGAGGATTTTAAACTGGAATATGTGACCAACAAACCCTGGAGCGGATATAACTGGTACAAGGGGCATTACCAAAGCCTTGTACAGTTCAACACCGATCTGAAAATTTTTATCGATAAAGCCATTGATGTAGGTAGCCATGAAAGTTACCCCGGACATCACGTGTACAATATGCTGCTGGAAAAAAATCTCTACGCTGATAGAGGCTGGGTAGAGATTTCTCTGTATCCGCTTTTTAGTCCGCAATCGCTTATCGCCGAAGGCAGTGCCAATTATGGAATAGAAGTTACTTTCCCGGGCAAGGAAAAAAACGCATTTACCAAAGAGGTATTGTTACCATTGGCCGGACTGGACACTACGGGTCTTGACCGCTATTACACCGCCCTTGAGTTGAAGGGCCAATTGAATTATGTACGCAATGAAGTAGCGAGAGGGTTATTAAATGGTACGATGAACGAAGCTGAAGCACTGCACTGGCTGAAGGAATATGGATTGAATAACGAAGAAACCGCGCTGAAATCCATCAGTTTTATCCGCGTGAACCGTAGTTATGTGATCAACTATAATTACGGCAAAGACCTGGTAAAAAATTATATCGAAGCCAATGGCGGTACAGAAACAGCACCCGGCAAAAGATGGGAACTGTTTGGTAAGCTTTTAAGTCATCCGCTTACCCCTAATGATCTGTTAACCAAGAAACCTTAAAGGACACATCCGAAAGCCGCAAATTCCTGCATCATCTTCTGTGAATCTGCGGCAATTAAGCTTCGATAGCTAACTGATAATCAATAAAATAACAGGTAAACCCCGATTCACTTAATGTTTTCCTAAAAGAGGGTGTCGCTTGTTATTTTATCATGATCATTTCTCAAATTTGTAGATATAGGAAAAACTTTTACACAATGATGCGTCGTGGGATTGTCTTAGCCATCGTGGCCCTGCCTTTTATATACCAACAGGGACATGCACAAACCGAAGCCCCCAGGGGCTGGCATCTGCTGGATTATGCACAGGATTCCTTTTATGGCATCAGCCTTAACAAAGCCTATACTTTTCTCAGAGAAAAAAGAAAATCAGCCAAACCTGTGATCGTAGCGGTACTCGATTCAGGCGTAGATACAACGCATGAGGACCTGAAGAACATTCTCTGGCGCAACCCCAAAGAAATTCCCGGCAACGGAAAAGATGATGATGGAAACGGATATGTAGATGATGTGTATGGATGGAATTTTCTGGGAGGAAAAGACGGACGTGATGTATGCAGAACATCTGACGAAAGATCAAGGGTATACCACCGCTTAAAAGGCAAATTCACCGGTAAGTCGGTAGACACGGCTTCTTTGGTAGGCAATGAGCGGGAACAATATGTGATCTGGCGCAAAGCGGCCAACGAGCTCAGCTTCAGTTCAGACGAGCAGGTAGAACTGATGTTTGTGGAAGTAACCGCCAAAGCCATCAAACGCCACGATAAAGTGCTGCGCAAAGAAATGGGCTGTGAAGAGTATACCTGTGAAAAACTGGAAAGATTTGAACCACAGACAAAAGCTGCGCGTGAAGCCAAGTTTGGATACCTTACCTGTATTAAGATGATCGGTATTGACCCGGATGAAAAAAATACCAATACCATTGCCGACCTGGATGAATATGTAGAAGGAAAGAAAATGGCCTTCGAATCCAAAGACACACCGCCAGTGGATTACCGGGCAGAGATCATAAAAGATAATTACGAAGACATTACAGACCGGTTTTATGGCAATAACGATGTGATGGGTCCGTTGAACAGTGCCAAACACGGCACCCATGTATCGGGATTGATTGCGGCCCAGCGGAACAACGGCATGGGCATAGATGGAGTGGCAGACAATGTGAAACTGATGATGATGCGCGTGGTGCCTGATGGGGATGAATATGACAAAGACGTGGCACTGGCCATTCATTATGCAGTAGATAATGGTGCCAAAGTGATCAACATGAGTTTTGGTAAATCCTTCTCGCCTGAAAAAAGATGGGTAGATAGTGCCGTAAAATATGCTGAGCTGCACGATGTTTTGATTGTACACGCATCGGGTAATGAAAGCAATGACCTGGATGAAAAAGAGAACTTCCCCAATCCATGGCTGAAACAATGGAATACCAACGCTTCCAATTTTATCACCGTAGGTGCCAGCAGCGATCCCAGGATCAGCGGCAGTATCGCGGCAGATTTCAGCAATTACGGAAAACAGAATGTAGATGTGTTTGCACCCGGCGTAAGAATTTACTCCACTTTCCCCGGAGGTAACCAATACGGTAACCTGAAGGGTACCAGTATGTCGGCTCCGATTGTAAGCGGCCTGGCGGCGATGATCCGTGGTTATTATCCTGAGTTAACTGCTGTGCAGGTTAAAAAGATCATTGAAGAATCTTCGATCAAACCCGATCCTACGATACAGGCGATCAAACCTGGCTCCAAAAATGAAGAAGTATCCTTTGCGATACTAAGCAGAACAGGCGGTATCATTAACGCCTACAAAGCGGTACAAACAGCCGATACCACCCGGGCTGCCACTTCTTTGGCAGGCAAAGAGCCTGTGAAAATTTCCAATGTAACTATTCAGAAAAACACCAAACCAAAATCCTGATGGCAAGACCACAAGCTTCCGAATTCCCTCCCTATTTTTCGAGGTATATCGCAAGAGTGGAAGCAGACAGCGTAGCAACGGCCGTAGCCCGCTATGCAGTTTCCATGAATGACTTCTACACCCAACTTCCTGAAGAAAAAGCCGACTACCGGTATGCAGCAGGCAAATGGACCATTAAAGAACTGCTGCAGCATGTGATAGATGCAGAAAGAATATTCTCTTATCGTGTGTTACGCATCGCCCGTAAAGACAAAACGCCACTCGCTTCTTTTGATGAAGACAGTTACGCACTCAGTTCCAATGCCCATGCACGAACACTTGGTTCGTTAAAGGAAGAGTTTCAGGCTGTTCGCAAAGCCACTGACCTCCTGCTCTTATCATTAAGTGAGGAACAACTTGCAGCACAGGGTATTGCCAGCGACTTGCCGGTTACGGCCAATGCCATTGGCTTCATCCTGTTCGGGCATTTACTGCACCATAAAGCAGTACTGGAAGAAAGATATCTGTAGGATGGTTCAAAGTAAATGTTGTGCCGTATGCTTAATACCGTACAAAATCGCACCATTCCTCGTCGCACAATAATTTCTGCAGCACGGGGTTTTTCAGCACGTCCATATAGTCCATGGGTTTACCATTTACCCAGATAGTGCGATACACCAGGCGTATGCCATGGCTGTAATCGACCCACCAGTTGATATGTCCTGTATACAACGGTTGTATGGGTTTGCCATCCGGTTTGTGCCAGCCGTAAATGGCTTCGCGGTTAGGGCGTTTATCACGGGTAATTTTTCCGGAGAGTACCACATCTTTTTTGATACCAGCGATCAACCCTCTTCGCCCCTTTCTTTGTCCTTCAACGATCAGGTGATGCTGCCACATGGTAACGGAACTGTCGCGGAATGCATACATAGGTACCGGTGCCAGTTTTACGGCAGCCTGTTCGTAAATATCATTGACCATTTTACGGGTAGGCAAAAAACAATGAAAGCTGTCAGCAATTACCTGTGCAGCCATGGGTGTCAGGGGAATCCGGGCCCAGTCATCATCCGTGCCCAGCGATAAGTAATCCGGTGCCACATAGTAAAATGCCCGGATCTTTTTTCCGGTAACGCTATCGGTGAGGGAAAGATTGATCCGTACAAATTTCCGGAGAAAAGAAGGCAGGTTACCCGCCAGAATCTCCTGTTTGGCCAATGAATCCCTTTCCTGCCATTTGGCTGCTGCTACGGATTGATAGAAAGCTGTGCCGGTGGTAGCCGGTAATGCCCCCTTCCATTGGGGCCAATCCATGCGGCGGCTTGTGCGGCAGGATGGCAGAATGATGAAAAATACAACAGCTAAAAAAAGAAATTGTCTCATGGGTAGAAAAATATCTGTGGTATTAGAGAAAACTAAGGTAACCAGAAATAAATCAAGTAGCATCCAATCGATCCGGCCAGTAACTTAGCAGTTGTATGACAAAAATCGGCCTTATTTCAGATACGCATGATTACCTGGACGAAGCGGTATTCAAACATTTTGCCGATTGCGACGAGATCTGGCATGCGGGCGATTTTGGAACGGATGCCGTATCAAATGCTTTGCAGCAATTTAAACCGCTGCGGGGGGTGTATGGCAATATTGACGGACAGGATATAAGGAGCTTTTTTCCGGAAACACTCGTTTGGGAATGTGAACAGGTGAAAGTAGTGATGACACATATCGGCGGTTATCCGCCTAAATACAATCCACAATCAAAACCATTGATTCTACAGCACAAACCGCAACTGTTTATCAGTGGACATTCGCATATTCTGAAAGTGATGTATGATGATACATTGAATTGTCTGCACATGAATCCCGGTGCAGCCGGCAAACAGGGCTGGCATAAAGTACGCACCCTGATCCGTTTTGTCATCGACGGAAAGGAAATGAAAAATTGCGAAGTGATAGAGTTGGGCGCCAGGCAAGCAACGCTGATTTAATCACTGACTGCTTTGTGATTACCCTCCGTTCTCCTGCCGGCATAATATTTTCCGATGATGATCGATAGCGGCAGACCTATCATACAGATCAGTATCAATACGGCTATGATAGCCTGCCCTGGCTGTATGGGTGATTTTGGTGTATGGCTGAGCGGTACAATGAGCAGGTTCATCACTGCCCATACAAAAGATCCGTATACGACCGCTGTAAGCCATTTGTTGTAGGAAAACCATCTCAGTTTAGGATAGATCCAGAAGAAAAAAACGGTGAAGAGGAAGGCGATCAGGTAATGCAGCAGCAAGCCATATACAGCATACAGGGCTCCGCCTGTTAAAGCGGTTTTATCGAATACACCACTGGCTACAAAATGCAGCACGCGCAAAGGATCTTTACCGGTTCTGACACGAAAGAACAGGCAGGCGGTAACAATATCCAGGCTTCCGGCTATCAGCCATGCTGTAAGTATACTGCGCCTTGCCGATAGAGTACGGATTGTCATATTTACAATTGGCTTTACAATAGTTTTGCCTGAATTCTTTCCTGAAAAAGTGCGCGGTAGCCATTACTTACCGGCAGGCTCTCTCCTTTTACCATTACCAGATGGGACTCGATATTTTTGATGTGGCGAAAATTTACAATATAGGAATTGTGGATCCGTACAAACTGCGGCGGTAATTGCGCCGCTACCTCTTTCATTCGTTTATACACGAGTATTTTTTCCGTCTCAGTGTGAATGGCGATATATTCTTTCAGCGCTTCGAGGTAACAGATGGCATCGTACTCGATCTTATGCACCTGTTTACCACTTTTCACAAAGAGAAAATCGTTTTCCTCAGATGGGCTGTTAACCACAGGAGCCAGTTCTTCCTGTGGCATAAATGCAGTTAATTTATTCACTGCCTGCATAAACCGTTTGAAGCTGATGGGTTTCAATAAATAATCTACCACCTGGTATTCAAAACTATCCAGCGCATATTCAGCGTAGGCAGTTGTAAAAATCAGTTTCTGCTGGGGAGGAAGCATGGCCGCCATATCCATGCCAGACAAGCCGGGCATATTGATATCCAGAAAAATCAGGTCTATTGTGTGCTGTTTTAAATACGCGAGGGCTTCCATCGCATCAAAAAAACGTGCTTCCAGTTGCAGAAAAGACAGTTTGCCAATATGATCCTCCAGTAACCGGAGTGCATGCGGTTCATCTTCTACAATCATGCAGGTGATCCTTTTCATAATGGTATGCTTAACTGTGCCACAAACAGGTTTCCTACCTCTCCTGCCTGCAAAGTATAATCCGTGCCATACAACAGCGTTAAACGGCTACGGAGGTTACGCAGGCCGGTCCCGGTTGTATCCGGTTTTCCTGGCACCGGCAAGAGCAGGTTCTCTACCCTTACCTCCAGTTGGTGCTGGTGTACCAGCACAGACAGGTTAATAAAATTATCTTTTCTCAGCTTATCTATGCCATGTTTGAATACATTTTCCACCAGCGGTATCAGCAGCATCGGGGGTACTGCCACCCTTTCGCGGTCAGTTTCTTCCTGTATGTTTACTGCCAGGGGGTAACGCATGCGCATTTTTTCCAGTTCGATATAACTGCTGATAAAATTCAGTTCTGCAGAGAGTGAAATTTTTTCTTTAGGCGCTTCATCTACAAAATAGCGAAGGATCAACGAGAGTTTTTCCAGCAAAACCGCTGTAGCCGGTGATTCGCGCTGTGCCACAAAATAAATATTGTTCAGGGTATTAAAGAGAAAATGGGGCTGCACCTGCGATTTCAGCAGATTGAGTTCGGCTTCTGCATGTTGTTTCTCTAATTGCTCCTGCTTACGCTTGAGTTGGAAAAAACGCAATGTGATATAAAAGAGGATACTCGTCAGATATACCAGAAAACAAGTGATCAGGGAAGACCCGATACCCGACCAGCGGAAGGGAGTTGGTTTCTCGGCAAAAAAATGATTGTACACATAAAAACTGCCGTAGTACCGGGAAAAAGCAACCAGGCAGATCAACAACAAAGCCAGTAACACATACAATACCATCTGCTTTTTTTCGTAAAACCGCGGCAGAAGTAACAACGCATTCCCGTAAATGATCATCACATAGGTACTCACATTCAGCGCCCCATACACCAGGGCCTGACCGAATGGGTCGAAGGCCATGATGGACAGTACATGTATCAGGAATACCAGGATCCAGATAATCCATTGGATCTGTCTGAGACTAACCGTACGGGGCATATTCAGCATAGAGTACAAATTTAATTTTTACTGCTGCAAATCATAGCCTTTTTAAATCAATGGAGCATTTCTTTCAATGGATGCAGCTGTATAGCCACAGGACAGATTGATTGAAAAAAAAAGGCCATCTGTTTAATTCCCCGGAACCGGTGTTTTTCCTGTTCCATTTTTGTAGTCTAAACCATTCTTTATGAAATTATTTACCACCGTTCTGGTCTTCTTCCTGCTGGGACATTTGATCGCGCAGGCCCAAAAAATGGATACGCTACTGATCAAGCCCTCAGATGTGAGACCTTCCGTACTGCAGCCGGGCACCCATCGCTGGCTGGTATATTTTAAAATGGGAAATGACAGCAGCCGGTCCAGATTCAGCACCTGGACCAGGAAGATAGACCTCATCAGCTACCAGGGTAAAGACGCCATCAGTGTAACACAGGAATGGGAGAACAATGATACCGTGGTACACAAAGTGTATTCTGTGTGCGACCGCAAAACCTTTGCCCCCCTATTGCATGATGTGTGGAACAAGGGGAATACCAGCAGCCGTTGGGATTTTATCAGCCAGGAAGCGATGATCAATGGCAAACCCGTGAACAGCCGAGATGCAGACAGTAATAACGCAAAACGTTACAAAGCTTTTGAACAGTCTTTCGGCCAATATGTATTAAACTGGCATCTCGATCTGGAAACATTCCCCCTCCTACCCTACAAACCCAACACCACATTTGCCATCAACTTTTATGATCCGGGATTCCCGGCGCCTAAACTGGTGTATTATACCGTTACCGGCAGCGCTACGCTTATTGGTTTTGACGGGCAGCAGATCGATTGCTG
>SCVK01000428.1 GCA_004297075.1 Chitinophagaceae bacterium | reverse complement strand
GGGCAGAAGATCGACGTTTCCGTCGATGTCGAGCCGTTGGATTGAGGGGCATCAGCGCCAGCCGACGTTGCGCTGCACCGGATGCTGCGTCGCGACCGGCCCGGCTGGCTGCTGTTCGCCCCAGCGGACGCGGCGCGAGCGCTCACGCTGGTGATGGGCGGTCGAGCGCATGTTGCGGAAACCGCGTGAGATACGGCGGCGCTTCCGCTCCTGCCATTGCATCAGCACGCTGATCGCTACCCAGCCCAGAATGATCGAGCCGAATATGCCGATCGCACCCCATTGAATCACCGGCTCCTGCATATCCCGTTCCCATATAATGTGCCTGCGTGATGGGATGACCATAGCCGATGTCGCGCCCGGCCGGGTGTCAACATGTGTAAATTGCGACTCTGATACGCCTCCTTGCCTCGTCGGAGCGGTTTGACGCGCTGCTGCCGTCCTGCTTGAAGCATGCGGGTGGGGTAATCGGGCGCGGCGGGGTGGGAGCGGGATGAACAGGCTGGAAGTCGCCGCCAACGGCTTTGCGACCGCGTCGATCCTGCTTGCGACGCGCAACAACATCCATAGCTGGTGGACCACTATCGTCGGCTGTTCGCTGTTCGCGCTGCTCTTCTTCGAGGCGCGGCTCTATGCCGATGTCACCCTGCAATTCTTCTTCATCGTCATCAGCGCGATCGGCTGGTGGATGTGGCTTAAGGGCGATGCCGGCGCACCGCTGCCGATCCGCCATGCGCCACCGTCGCTGCTGCCGGCGATGGGGCTGATCGGGCTGGTCATCGGGCTGGGCTACGGCGCATTGCTCCATAGTTTCACCAACGCCTATGCGCCCTTCGTCGATTCGGCGGTGCTGGTGCTCAGCGTGATCGGCCAGTTGCTGCTGATGCGGCGCATGTACGAGACCTGGTTCGTCTGGCTGGCGGTCAACATCATCGCGGTGCCGCTCTATCTGTCCCGCGGGCTCCAGCTTACCGCGCTCCTCTACGCCTTCTATCTGCTCAGCAATATCTACGCGCTCGCGGTCTGGCGGCGGGAGATGCGGCGCGGCAAGGGAGTATGACGATGGTGAAACGCATCGCGCTGCTGGGCGGCGAATCGAGTGGCAAGTCGACCTTGGCGGCGGTGCTTGCCGAGCGGCTGAACACGGTCTGGGTAGAGGAATATGGCCGGGAGCTCTGGGTGAAGCGCGATGCGGCGCTCGACTTCGAGGATCTGCTGCATATCGGCGAGGTGCAGGTTCTCCGCGAAGAGAAGGCGCTGGCACGCGCGCGGGGCTTCCTGTTCTGCGACACGACGCCGCTCGTGACCGCTTTCTACAGCCAGGCCATGTTCGGCCGGGTCGCCCCCGAACTGGAGGCGCTGGCACGACGGACCTACGATCACAGCCTTCTCTGCGCGCCCGATATTCCCTTCGTTCAGGACGGCTATCGCGAGGACGCGGCCTTTCGTCAGACCCAGCATGATGCCTATCGCGAAGCGCTGATTCGCAGTGGGCAGCCCTTCACACTGGTGGAAGGGCCGCTCGAACGGCGAATCGAAACCGCTCTTGCCGTCCTGGACGTCGGGACGGGATGAAGGTCGATCAGGCGGCGACAGCGCTGGGCTGACCGGTTGCCGGCGCTCCCCTGGCCTTGGTGACAAGCCGGTTCACATAATCGATCTTGTTCGTGATCGCCGGTGACAGCCGAAACGGGTAGAGATCCGGCTGGCCCATGCTGCGGTTGGTAGCGTTGAGCGC
>SCVK01000270.1 GCA_004297075.1 Chitinophagaceae bacterium | reverse complement strand
ATCCTGCTGGTCCTGCAATCCTTCGCAGGGACCCTTGCAATTGCCGAGGTGATATTCCAGGCAGACCTTGAATTTTCCTTTGCGGATATTCTGTTCAGAGAGGTTCAGTTTGCAGGTGCGAAGCGGAACATACTGTTTGATAAAATCGATCAGGTCGCGCACTTTACCTGCTGATGTAAAGGGGCCGAGGTATTCGGATCCGTCGTTGATCTTTTTGCGGGTAAGAAAAATGCGAGGGTAAGGCTCTTTTTTGATAACGATATAAGGATAGGTCTTATCGTCTTTGAGGTTGATATTATACCTTGGCTGGTACTCTTTGATCAGTGAATTCTCGAGCAGAAAAGCATCCTGTTCCGAATCCACAATGGTGAACTCGATCCGGCTGATCCGCTGAACCAGTTCATGTGTTTTGTAAGTGGTGAAGGTTTTGGAGAAATAAGAGCTTACTCTTTTTCGCAGTTCTTTGGCCTTGCCTACATACAATAACTGCCCATCGGTATCGTAATACTTGTAAATACCAGGTAACAGGGGAATGGTATGCGAGATCTGTTGAAATTCTGCTGCTGTCATAAGGCTGCCTCTCAGGGCTTATCGTTCCAGTTGATATAATTTAATTCCTCTTTTTGGTAACCGCCGGGGGTACGGTAGGTCCGGTTTACCTGAAAACTTTTGTTGGCTTTCCAGTTGCATTGCTCTTCAATGGTGGTATCTCCGCTGGTATGCCGGCAGCGGATGAATACCCGTTTTACCAGGTTGGTGCTTTCATCCAGCAGGATATCTATGTTCTTTACTGCCGCATCCAGTTGGGTAGTGGTATAGTTAATAGTAACACTGGCGGTGCCAAGGTCCTGAAAAACCGATTCCTGGTACAGCAGTTTTACGGCCGGTTCAGCAATATCGTGTTGCAGAAATATTCCCGCCAGTTGTATAAACTGGTCTTTTGTAATTGCGCTGGAATCTTTCACACCATCGGTTGTTTTGAGCTGATAGATAGGGAAATTGCGCAGATCAACATATTGGATCTGCTCTTTGAAAAAATTACGCAACGGATAAAATTTAGCCGTATCAGCCAGCCGGGCCTGCTGGTTCTTCCCTGCCGGCTTTTTGGAAGTGCAGGCTGTGCCCAATAACAGTAAAAAGAAAATCAGGACCGGAAAAGGTTTCATGCGCTAAAATTATTCAAACCACCGCAATAAAAAACGGATAAGGCCATATTAGCCTGTTAAAGCGGTACTAAGAAGCGGAATTACTTGATCTGTCTGGTAAAACCAATACGCACCCCATAATCCATCAGGTATTCTTTAATGGGGTATTGGTTAGAATAAGTAGGCAGGTGTTGGTACCTGATCTGTGGACCGATCTGCCAGGAATAAGCACCGCGGGTATAAGACAGGTTAAATCCAACACTGGTATTGATATTCCATTTGCGGATAAAATTGCCGCCACCAGTATAATGTTTGTAATCGGTCGAAAGCAGGTAGGTATTGTTATTCAGGGTAAGCGTAGGCTGTACTGAGGCTTCGGTGCTAAACCCGAAATGTTTGCCACGGATCAGATCCCATTGAATACCCAATGGAATTGAGATCTGATACACTTTGTTATCGAGCTGTGCTTTTTTGTAACCGGTATTGTTGTTCCAGGGCGAATAAAAATTAATGGTTTCAATTCCGCCATAATTGATCAGCGACAAAGAGGTAAGATCATTGGTAAGCGATTGGAAGGTCTCGATATAATACTGTCTTACATTCAGCTGAGCCCCTGTTTTAAATTTCAAACGGTCGCTCATATTATACAGCACGGCAAAACCGATTTCAAAACCCATGGCGGGTTTATGCCTGACTACATGGTTCACATCGGCTGCCAGGTTAGGACTCAGTGGCACGTTCTGTGAAGAAGAAGCAGAAGCTGCTGCTGCCGCTGGCTGAATAATATCTTTTACTTTCTGGTCGGAGAGTTTACGGTAACTGGTAGAAGGGGTTACATAAAACTGGAACCCGAATTTGGAGTTTTTCTGACGGGGTTGGTTGTTCACATACACAAAATCGCGTACAAATTCATCCGCATTGGAATGGGTATCACTATCGGTTTGTACAGCAGTTGTGGCAGGTGTGGCTTTGTTCTCTGCGGGTTCTGTTGTTTCTGTGATGGGCTCAGCGGTAAAGCTGCTTTCAATCAGTGCCGGATTAACAGCAGCCATATCAGCCGGCAGTTTGTTTACTGCTTTGGCTGTATAAGCTACACGTGATGCAGCAGATTTAACGGGCGTAGCTGATTGATCGATGGCAGTATTTCTGGTAACTACGATCGTTTCTTCTGCCAGGTTATTATTCATACCGGCAAAGGTTTCTGCCGTGATCTGCTCAGGAGCGATCTGCTGGAAATAATCTTTTTTCACGGCAACATTACCCGCATGGTTCTGCGAATTGCCGGCATCTGTATGGTTCAGTTGTGCCGTAGTAAGGCTGCGCAGGTACACCTGTCTGTCCGGATGATTATTGAGTAAAGTAGATACCGTTAATGCGGTGATGATAAAAAGGGAAATGAACGTAAGTGCGGGCCATGCTTTATACCCATGCAGTTCTGTTCGGATATTCTTCCAGATATGGTCGGAAGGATACATCCGGTGCTGTTTTACCTCGTCCTGTAAAAACTGCTCGAACTCGTCCTGGTACATTTTGTTATCCATGTGCAATCGCAATCAACGC
>SCVK01000533.1 GCA_004297075.1 Chitinophagaceae bacterium | reverse complement strand
CAGTAGACCGCCGCCACGACCACGCCGGCCCAGAACATGTAGAGCCACCAGCGCGGCAGCGGGTTGTCCAGTTCGCGGATGCCGTCCCACTCGTGTCCCGTGGTCTCGACGCCCGTAACCTCGTCGGGTTCACGCTTGGACATCAGGGTCCTCATCATCTTGCAGGGGAAGGCTGGCGAGGCGCTGGAACGCCTCGCGGTTTCGCGGCCACAGGGCGTAGAGGACGCCGCCGGCGAAGATCAGCCCGAAGTAGATCAGGCCGCCTTGCTGGGCGAAGCGCGCCACGGTCTCGTAGGTGAGTTCGCTCATCGCCGGTTCTCCGGCGCCTGGGCCTGGTAGGTGCTGAAGTCGACGAGCGTGCCGAGCATCTGCAGGTAGGCGATCAGGGCGTCCATCTCGGAGACGCGGTCCGGCTCGCCGTCGAAGTCGCGCTGCAGCACCTTGCCGCCGTACCGGGCCTGGAACTTGGTCGGGGCCGCGAAGGGGTCGGCCTGGGTTTCCAGGTCGTCCTTGGCGTTGTCGATCATGTCTTGGGTGTAGGGCACGCCGACCTTGGTCATGGCGCGGATCTTGTCCTGGATGTCGCGGTAATCGAGCGTCTTCTCCGCCAGGAAGGCGTAGGGCGGCATGACGGATTCCGGGACGACCGAGCGCGGGTCGACCAGATGGTCCTTGTGCCAGCCGTCCGAGTACTTGCCGCCGACGCGCGCCAGGTCGGGCCCGGTGCGCTTGGAGCCCCACTGGAACGGGTGGTCGTACATGCTCTCGGCCGCCAGGCTGTAGTGGCCGTAGCGTTCGACCTCGTCGCGCAGCGGGCGGACCATCTGCGAGTGACAGGTGTAGCAGCCCTCGCGGATGTAGATGTCCCGGCCGGCGAGCTCGAGCGGGGTGTAGGGACGCACGCCCTCCACCTCCTCGACGGTGCTCTCCAGCCAGAACAGCGGCGCGATCTCGACGATGCCCCCGATGGACACCACGATCAGGATCGCGATGACCAGCGGCAGGGAGTTCCGCTCAAGTTTACCGTGATGTTTCCACATGTTGGTTGTCTCGCCTTACTGCGCCGCGACGAGCGCGGGGGCGGGACCGCTCAGG
>SCVK01000269.1 GCA_004297075.1 Chitinophagaceae bacterium | reverse complement strand
TGCGCCGATGGCGAGGAAAGCGAACATCAGCAGGATGGTCAGCTTTGATTGTAAAAATGCTTTGGCTATATTACCTGAAAGTCCTTTTTCCATAGTTTATTTTTTGATGGTTACCGGTGCACCATTGTATAATCTGCCTTCGGCAGAGAGAATAAATGTTTCGTTGGCGGCTAAGCCAGACAGTACTTCTACCTGATCGCCGCTGGTAGTACCCAGACGTACCCAACGCAGTAAGGCAGTGTTTTGCGAACTGATGGTGTACAGGCCGGTAAGCTGGTCTCGTGTAATAATGGCTTTGGCAGGAACCAGTATTTTGCCGGATTCTTTTGCTGCTGTAACAGTTTCCTTTACCGGTATGCGCAGGTGCACATACATGCCTGCATACAGTTGTCTGGCTTCTGCAGTGGGCACAGAGATCTTAACGATGTATTGTCCGCCGGTAAACTGTGAAGAAGGATTTACCTGTATCACTTTACCGGTGATGGTTTTGTTAGCTGATTCGATAGACATGTTTACTTCCTCTCCCAGTTTAACAGCAGCGATCTGGTTTTCCGGAATAGAAGCGCTTACCTGCAGCTTACCGGATTGCTCTAACGTGAGTACCGGCATACCGGGGTTGGCCATACTGCCGGCATCGGCCAGTTTCTGGGTAATGATACCCGCAAAAGGTGCGGTTACACTGGTATACGCCAGTTGGGCACTTACTTCATTGCGCATTTGTTTGGCTGCATCGGCATTGGCTTTGGCCGACTGGTACTGCAGGGTTACCTGGTCCAGTTCTTTGGCAGATGCGCTTTGCTGTTTGTACAGGGCCGTGTACCTGTCGAGGTCTTTTTGTGCGGCACGTTGTGCAGCTTCTGCCTGGGCAATCATAGCATCGGTCTGTGCTCTTTTTGCGGTGATATCGTTACTGTTAACTGTAAACAATAACTGGCCGGCATGAACCTGATCGCCAACTTTTACTTTCATCTGGGTGATATAACCCATGACACGGGTACTGATATTGACCGACTGTGATGCTTCTACCTGCCCGCTGGCTTCGAGTACTCCGGCATGGATGTTTGTTCCGCCTGCAACAGCTGTTTGAACAGCAATGGGTGTTTCTGTTTTAGCAACTGTTTCGGTTTTATCACCGGAGCAGGCTGCCAGTGATAAGAGGGCAGTGGCGGCGAATAAGGAAATGGTATTTCTGGAAACTATCATAGCAATGTATTTGCGGGTTAATTATTTGGATGTGGTTAAGAATTGTAAATAAGTAAGGGTGCTTTTCTGCATAAACAAGGCCTGTGCCAGTAACATTTTTTGCTGTGCCAGTTGGCTCTGTGCCATTAGTACATCAGTGGTATTTACCAGTCCCTGGCTATACCGGTTGCGGATAATTCTGAGCGCTTCTTCTGCCTGTTCTGCAGCAGTGGTCTGCTGGCTGATGCGGAAGCGGGTATCATCCAGCTGGCGTTTGGTTTTGCGGATCTCAACGGTACCCTGTTGCAGTTGTTCCTGCAGTTGTTCCTGCAGTTTTGTTTTTTCGAGAATTTGTGTAGCAGCTTTGTTTTTGGCCTGGTTGCCTTTAAAAATATCCCAGGATAACTGGATGCCGGCGAAATAGGCATTGGCTCCAAAGCCGAACAATTTTTGATCGTTCAGCTGGTAATTACCGAATGCATTTAACCGGGGTAACATGGATTTTTGTGTGCTTTTGATAGCGAGATCGTAGGCAGAGAGGGCGGTATTCATGGCTTTGATATCAGCCCGGGCGGTTGAAACGCTGTCTGTAAATCCGGCCGCAACGGGCAATACAACCGCTTGTGTGGTATATACCTGTCCGGTGGCCGTATTCATCAGCTGACTAAGCTGATCAGAAATATTGCTGATCTGGGAATTGGCTTCTGCCAGGTTGGTCTCAACCGTTTTTACCTGTACTTCTACCTGCAGCAGATCTGATTTCTGCAGTAATCCCTGCTGGTAACGGTCATTGGTAAAACGATAGATCTCGCGAACAGTTGTAAGTGCCTCCTGCAAAACCTTTACGGCTTCGTACGCAAATTCCAGTTGCAGGTAACTATTGGTAACCTGCAGGGTAATGGCTTCTTTGGTTCGTTGGGTTTTGAAAGCGTACACTTCCGCTTCTTTTAAAGCAGCTTTCCGCAGATAGTTCATATCCGCGTTAAAAATGGGCTGCTGTACACTCAATTGGGTCATTACATTAGAAGTGGCGCCGGGGTGATTGAGTGTAGCGGGATTAAAATCGCTGGACTGCACCTGTGACTGCTGTAACTTAAAACCAAATGCATTCAGGGGCTGGTTAGTGGTAAAACCCGTGTACGAGAAGTTTACCTGTGGCAGCCAGATGGCTTCTGTTTGTTTGAATTGGGAAAGGGAGATTTTCTCAGCGGTTCTGGCTAATCCAATCTGTCTGTTCTGCTCTTGTGCCATACGGATGGCATCGTTGAGTAACAGCGGTTTGGTATGCTGCTGGGCTGTAACAGCCAGCGCAGAAAATACCATTGAAACAGAGAGAACCAGCGTGCGTAGAAAATAAGAACGACGGCTTTTATATATCATATGCTTCTTTTGAGGAAGCAAAAGTACCAGCCGAAAAAGAGCGGGATTGTAACATAAGTCACATATCCCCAGCGGGAGTATTACTGGAAATCCTTAGTCCAGTAACTCTTCGCAATAATACCCGGCATCCTGTAACGAGCTTTCAACAGCACGGGCAGAAAGTTGTTGGGCTTCTATACGTAGAATGTTGTCGCAGTCGTGCATGTCTACATTCCAGCGGTGTATACCGGGCAGGTTTTGCAGAACCGGTCTGGCCTGGTTAACCAGTTCGGGGTTGTGCAGATTGGTTTTGAAGAT
>SCVK01000268.1 GCA_004297075.1 Chitinophagaceae bacterium | reverse complement strand
CTTAGTAAAAGCTCCCGGTTGTCAAACCAGCTATCGCTCCGGTTTTCCCTTGCTTCTATGTTGGTAGTAAGTATCGCAGAAATAGTAGAGCAAAACCAGGTACAACAAACTGTAACCAAACTGAATCAGTTCAGAAACAACAGTAATACCACAAATATCAGTGTAAACCTCAACTATCCGAAAAATATCAGTTTTGGCAGTACCCTGGATCATATCAACAACTCCAGCCTCAACAACCCCACCATTCTCTGGAATGCGTTTGTTACCTGCCGCATCATGAAACAGCAGGGAGAGCTAAAGCTGGCTGCCATGGATATCCTGAAGCAGTACAGGAATATCTCCAACAGCGTAAGTGCCTATGGCACATCAACCAGTATCTCCAACGGTCTGCAGCAGTTTTTCTTGCTAACATTTGCGTATTATCCGAGAAAATTCGGGAAAAAAGCAGGAGAGGGGAAGGGTGAATGGGATTGATTCTGCATAAGTGAGGATGAAGCGATTTTAATTTCTATTTGTTGTACAAATGCAGGATAATATAAGTAAGCTCAGAAAGCTCTTGTAACGGAATGTTCAATAAGGTGGCGGGCAAAGTAGGGGGTGTGTTTAAAACGATGATAAGAGATAAAAAAACTCTTTTAGAAACGAAAAGAGGCCTTTGTTACTCTTGTTCCATTACTGTCTACTTTCTTGTAGAGTTATTTTAAAAAACTACGATGTCGTTCAAGAAAATAATGATTGTAATCGCTCAGGCCAACAATTCGTTCTTTACCAGTGACTCCAATTTTTTCATAAGCGGCAACCTCGATAGAATCCGATAGCAATATTTTTCCATTGTTATCGAAGCTGATGAGGTGGCGATCAAATAAAGCATCATAGGTAGGTGAAAGAAGTATGCCATTGTGAACACTAAGTCTTTCTTCGTTTGTAGCTTCCGCCCAAGGTACTATATGTGATGCTATTAAAAGTTCAATCTTGTTAAGTTTGGTAACAGCACATTGATATTCCCAACGATGAATAATACTTTTTCGATAAGCACCTTGGCCAACTCGCGACGTAACTAGACCAGATCTTTCAGTAATATTTGGAGCTAATTTGTTGGGATTAGGGGTATCATTTTTATTTTGTCCAATTTCTAACTGTTCGGGATTCACCGGAACTACTGCACCTTTTTTCTTAAGGAAAAATTTAATTCCAACTCGCGAATTCTTATTGGCATCTGGTGTTTCGAAATAGCCGACATCATAAAACTCTAACTCAGAAACGAATTGCACAAATCCCCTCTGTTTATAATCAAAGAGGAAAACCCGCTTTCCTAAACTAATATGATCTTTTAACGCACGATTACCTTTTATAAACTGCATATCCCCAATCTGACCTTCACCGGTATAACTAAAAACACTTGGGTTTATCCAGCCATCTTCATATCCATATTGTGTTCCTGATTTACCTGAAAAAATAAAAACATATGGAAAACTTGCCGAAGGAGAAATCCCTCCTTGTCGATTGCCCTTGTATTGATCATGAATTTCTGATCGTTTGTAAATATGACCTGGTATGAATGGGGTTGGTTCCAGATAGATTGTATTCTGTAATAAAGTTATTTAATGTTAGGAATATACTTTCTTTAAAAGAAAAAGCGGAATAAATATTCCGCTTTGTGGGCCCACCAGGGCATGATCCTGGGACCCCCTGATTATGAGTCAGGTGCTCTAACCAACTGAGCTATAGGCCCATTGAATTCGCTTTAGGGGAACTCAACAAGGCGGCAAAAATAGAAAAATTCACCACAAGAAAAAACTAAACATCTATAACTGCGCCTTTGCGCCCTGGCGAGAAAATTTGCCCGCAAAGACGCAGAGGCGCAGTTGGGTTTTGTTGGGCAGCCCTACATTTGTAACATGGCTCCGATCAAAAACATCATTTTCGACCTGGGTGGCATTTTTATGAACCTCGATTTTGGTCTTACCGAAAAGGCTTTTATCGACCTCGGCATCACCCGGTTCCCCAGTATGTTTACCCAGCACCACTCCAACGACCTGTTTGAACAACTGGAAACCGGGCAAATCAGCGAATGGGAATTTTATGAGGCATTTCGCCGCGAAACCGGCAGTAGTTTAACCAATGAGCAGATCAAAACCGCCTGGAACGCCCTGCTGCTCGATTTTCCACCCGAAAGACTGGACTGGCTGGGCCGCATCAGGAACAAATACCGCATTTACCTCTTCTCCAATACCAACCGCATCCATTACGACGCCTTTGTAGAAATTCTTGCCCGCGAGAACAACTGCACCGATTTTGACAGCTTTTTCATCAAAGCCTACTACTCGCACACGCTGGGCCAGCGTAAACCCTATGTGGCCTCTTTTCAGAAAATACTCGAAGAACAGGGCCTCAACCCCGCCGAAACCCTGTTTATAGACGATACGGCCAAAAACCTGGTGGGGGCGAGGGAAGCGGGGATGCAGACTATTCATCTGGTTGCTCCGCAAACGGTGTTGGATCTGGGGTTGTAAGTAATAAGGTAAAAGTCAAAATTCAAAAGTCAAAAGGCAAAAGTTGGGGGCAGTATAGTGATTACTTAACTTCTTCAAAATCAATGTAATCGCCGCCTTTAACCGCCGTTTCTTTGGCTGCGGCCTGCTGGGCCTGGGCCTCGGCGGCCTGCTTTTGCTGCTGCTGGTATTGCTGTTGCTGCGCCTGCTGCATTTCCTGCATTTTACGGAGATTGTCTTTTACCTGCGATGTGGCTTTACTAACGGGGATCACCAGCTCAAATATGAATTTGTACGCCAGGTAAATCAGGAAGCCGTATAGGATGATCTTGAACATAGGGGGGCAAAGGTAAAAGAATAATCTTTCCTTCCTTTCTATCATATGCTCTTCTCCATTATTTTCCTCATCCCCCCGCCCTTCTCCATTCCATGGAGAGGGGGCCGGGGGTGAGGAAAGATTTTTTCCATCTTATCCCCATTTTCCCTACATTTGCACTATCAAAGAATCAACAGAAGGGAACGGCTACCGTTCCCTTCTCCTTTTTTAATATGGCAAACGAAAC
>SCVK01000453.1 GCA_004297075.1 Chitinophagaceae bacterium | reverse complement strand
CCGCGCATCTCTACCGCTGAATTCGGTTGAGACACACGGGCCGTAGAGTTTTGGGGTCGGTTATTACTTGGCGTCCGCCGCTTCCATCTGGCGGAAGAGGTCGACGTAGTACGGCATGCATTCCTTCATGGCCTGCTCGGTGTTGAACAGCGGCTCGTAGCCCAGGTCGCGCTTGGCCTTGGCGATCGAGAAGTAGTTGTTCAGGTACAGCCGCTCCACGGCCAGCGGCTCGATCAGCGGCTCGGGCAGGGCGAACTTGAAGTGCAGCCACTGCCACGCCATCATCACGCGGTGCACGAGCTTGCCGGAGACGTAGAAGGTCGGCAGCTTGCGGCCGCACGCGGTGATCACCGGGCGGGCGAATTCGAACATGTTGAGCGGTTCGCCGTCGTTGATGAAGTACGCCTGCCCGGGTGCGGTACCGCCCGGCACCAGGTGCTCGCCCGCCAGGACGAAACCGTGGATCAGGTTGTGCACGTAGGAGTTGTCCAGCTTGATGTTCTTGTTGCCCACCAGCACCTTGACGTGGCCGGCGAGGATGTTCTCGAACACCTTGCGGAACATGGTCTGGTCGCCCCGGCCCCAGATGCCGCTGGGCCGGATGGAGCAAGTGAGTAAGCCGGACCCGTCCCCTTCAATGTCGTTCTGCGACAGCACGAACTTCTCGGCCGCGACCTTGGTCTCGGTGTAGAGGTCGTTGAAGCGGGCGGTGTACGGCATGGTCTCGTCGCCGTTCTGGATGTCCTGGCCACCCATCACCACGCTGTTCGAGGCGGTGTAGACGAACCGCTTGACGCCCGCGGCCCGGCCGAGCTTCACCAGGTTCTCGGTGCCACCGACGTTCACGCCGAAACTGCGGTTGCGGTACTCGTCGGTGACGGACGCGCCGCCCATCAGGTCGATGATGGCCGCGGTGTGGATGATCGTGTCGATGTCCTTGACCGCTGCCGCCACGTCGTCGGGGTTCGTGATGTCGCCGACCTGCGTCTGGAGATTCGGGTTGGCCGGCAGAGGGGACGGCGCCCGGTCGAACGACCGGACCTGATGGCCGCGGCCGAGGAGCTCGGTCACCAGGTTGGCGCCGACAAAGCCAGACCCGCCGGTTACCAGCACGCGGCCGAGGTCTGTGGTCAGGGAAGCGTCACGCATGATGCAGGAGCATAACTGAAACGT
>SCVK01000267.1 GCA_004297075.1 Chitinophagaceae bacterium | reverse complement strand
ATCATCAAACATAGGCAGTACGGGTTTATCCATACCACGTGGACCGGAAGGTCCGCCGAATCCACCTCTGCCTCCAAATCCACCGCCTGCAGGGGCAGCAGCGTTCGGATCGAATACAGCATGTTTCACCGTATCAATGGCAATATCGCAAGGTTCGATACCATAGAACCATCCTCTCCAGAACCAATCCAGGTCTTCTCCGCTTGCATCTTCCATGGTACGGAAGAGATCGGCAGGGGTTGGGTGTTTGAAGGCCCAGCGGCGTGCATATTCTTTAAACGCATAATCGAACAGCTCACGTCCCATAATGGTTTCGCGCAGGATGTTCAGACCGGTAGCGGGTTTGGTATAGGCATTCGGACCAAAACCAATGATGTTCTCACTATTGGTCATGATCGGCTCCAGCTGGTCTTTGGGTAAAGACATATACCCCTTCATCGAAGAAGCAAAGCCCATGCGGGAAGGGAATTTATTATCGTAGAGTTCTTCGGTGAGGTACTCTACAAAAGAGTTCAGTCCCTCATCCATCCATGACCACTGGCGCTCATCGCTGTTAACGATCATGGGGAAGAAATTATGTCCTACTTCGTGAATGATCACACCCAGCATACCCAGTTTGGTAGACTCGCTGTAGGTGCCATCTTTCTGTGTACGTCCGTTGTTGAAACAGATCATCGGATATTCCATACCGTTAGCCGCTTCAATACTCTGTGCTACAGGGTAAGGATAAGGAATAGAGAATTTAGAATAGGTTTTAATGGTATGCGCCACGGCTTTGGTAGAGAACTTGCGGTACAGGCCGTAGGCTTCTTTGGCATAACCACTCATACACATGATCTTCTTGCCTTCTACATAGGCAGGCATGGCATCCCAGATATATTTACGGCTGGCTGTCCAGGCAAAATCCCGTACGTTTTCTGCTTTGAACACCCATGTTTTTTTAGCCGGGCTGATCTGCTTTTCTGCTTTTACTGCTTCTTCCAGTGTAACGATCTCTACGGGTTCTTTTGCATTCTGTGCCTGGTTCCAGCGGGCCAGTTGGGCCGCGGTTAATACCTGTGGGTAGTTCTGGCACTGGCCGGTAGCCAATACCACGTGATCGGCCGGTACGGTCATCTGTACACTATAGTTACCGAATGCAAGGGCAAACTCTCCCCTGCCGGTGAACTGGTGGTTCTGCCATCCCTGGAAGTCGCTGTATACGCACAAACGGGGATACCATTGTGCCATGGTAAAGAGGTTATGTCCGTCGAGGGTCTCATAACCACCACGACCGCCAAAAGTCATACGGTCTGAGATCTTATAACTCCAGTCGAGGTTGAAAACGAATTTCTGTCCGGGCTTTAAGGCAGCAGGTAAATCTACACGCATCATGGTTTTGTTCACCACATATTTCAATGATTTGCCGGTTGCATCTGTCAGTTTGGAGATGATGAAACCATAGCCATTATCTGTTTTCTGTCCTTCCATTTTATCAATGGCGCCGGCAGAAATGGCTCTGCTCAGTACACTCGCGTCCTGGTAATTGGCATTGTTAACGGTGCTGTGTTCGTTCTCATCCAGCTGTAACCAGATATAGGTTAACACATCGGGCGAGTTGTTGAAATAGGTTACGGTTTCGCTACCCTTCAATTTCAGGTTAGCTTCGTCCAGCTCACATTTGATCTCGTAATCTGCGCGCTGCTGCCAGTACTTAGGTCCTGGCGCACCACTGGCCGTACGATACTCGTTGGGCGTGGGTAAAATGGTTCCCAACTGTTCGAACTTGTTTCCGTGGTTGGAACTTGGGTTGTTACGGATGTCCTGGGCCTGTATAAGGCCGGCTGTACATAACAGCAAGGACAGGATAAGCAGTTTTCTCATTCTCTGTTTTTGTTTTAGAAAGGAAGTCTTTCGATGGCCATCTGAACCGCAACTGCGAAAATACCTCCGGTGAGATACAGGATATATTCCCTGCGGTTACATTTCAGAATGGATACGAATATAAAGGAAATCAATAAAACGCCGGTTACAATCAGCAACTGCCCCGCTTCGAGGCCCAGGTTAAAGGCCAGCAGTTGCGATACGATATTGGTATTGGTTCCGAGCAGGCTTTTCAGGTAATTGCTGAAACCAAGGCCATGGATCAATCCAAAGAACAGGGCAAAAAAGTAGATCACCGGAAACCGGGTCTTGTAAACGAACTTTTTCACAAACACATTGCTGATAGCCGTTACCATAATGGTAACCGGGATCAGGAATTCGATCCATTTTACCGGATAATCCAGCAGGTTAAACACACTCATGGCCAGTGTAATGGAATGTCCGATGGTAAAAGCGGTAACCAGTACCAGGATCTTGCGCCAGTCCTGAAACTGGTAACGCAGACAAAGTGCCATTACAAACAGGATATGATCGATGCCCCTGAGGTCGGCAATATGCTGGTAGCCTAGTTCAAAATATAATCCAAAATCATTCATGTGCAGGGTGTTAAATTAATCATGACCTTTGTACCCATCAAAAAACCTATTTGAATGGTAAATATACTGGTTCAATGGATGGTAACGGGTATTCTGGCGCTGTTGCATCCTTTCTATGTATCTGTTATAGAAATTAATCATAATGCGAAAGAAGCCACGGCAGAGGTGAGTGTGCGCATTTTTACCGAAGACCTGGAAAAAACCATCCAGAAATATACCACCACCCGCCTCGATATGCTGAAGCCGGCCGATGCCGCCTTTCTCGATAAACAGATCGGCAATTATCTTACCCGTACCATCCGCCTCAAAATCAATGGCCAGCCGGTTACGATGAATTATTTAGGACATGAGATCCAGAAAGAGAGTGTATGGAGTTACCTCGAGATCCCCAAAGTAACCGACATCAAAAAACTGGAGATCGATTGCAGCCTCTTATACGATTTTGAAAAACTGCAGAGTAACCTGATTCATGTGAAGAGTAAGAATGAGGATAAGAGTTATAAGTTAGATTATCCGAAGAATTATGCGGTGTTTGAATTTTGAGGAAACGAAGTTTTGAACAGATGAACAGAAGAACAAGGAACAGAGGAATGGGAATGGATGCTTGTTAAGAATTACTATCACTCCTGGTAGTTGAAAGTTGCTTACTATATACCTGCACCAATCTCTGTG
>SCVK01000266.1 GCA_004297075.1 Chitinophagaceae bacterium | reverse complement strand
GGAATGCCTTTATCGCTGAGTGAAAGGGTTTGGTAGATTTCTTCCATGGCCTGCTTGGCATTGGTCTCAAAATCCCACAGTGTATGATCCAGGTCGAAGAATAAGTGCCGGTATTTCATAACGCAAAATACGAACTACGGGGTAGGAACAACGGATCTGGTAAGTAAAAAAGTTCGTACTTCGCTATTCTAATCGATTACCCATGAATATCATTATCACAGGTGCTTCTAAAGGAATTGGCAAAGCGGTGGCAGAGCAGTTTGCTGCGGCTGGTCATACATTACTCCTGTGCAGCCGCGGCGAAAAAGCTTTGTATGATACGATGTCTGCTTTGCAGACACAATACCCGCAGTGCACCGTTAAAGCCCGGCCGGTTGATCTGTCTGTAACGGAAGAAGTAAAAGCATTTGGTGAATGGTGCCTGGGGTTTGGGGTGCCGGATGTGCTGGTCAATAATGCCGGACAGTTTTTACCCGGCAGCATACACAATGAACCCGATGGCATACTGGAACAGATGATCGGAACCAATCTCTACAGTGCCTATCACCTCACACGTTCCCTCGTGCCTGCTATGATGCATGCCCAAAAAGGACATATTTTCAATATCTGTTCCATTGCCTCCCTTACTGCCTATCCCAATGGCGGCAGTTATAGCATCAGTAAGTTTGCGTTACTGGGTTTTAGCAAAAACCTGCGCGAAGAACTGAAACCACATGGTGTGAAAGTAACAGCGGTTTGTCCGGGCGCCACCATGAGTGCCAGTTGGGATGGTTTTGAAATAGACCCCCAGCGCATCATGGAAGCAGCAGATATTGCAAAGATGATTTATACTGCGTCGCAGTTATCAGCAATGGCTGTTGTGGAAGATATTGTTTTGCGGCCGCAGTTGGGGGACCTGTGATAATGAGTGAATGAGTGGATGAGTGGATGAGTGGATGAGTGAATGAGTGAGGGAGTGAATGAATGATAGAATGATAGCATGATAGAATGGAAGAGAAAAGGATGGTTTTCTAATCAGATATCCGCCAATCCGTTAATCCTTCTCAGTCACCCGCTAATAGTACCTGCCAGGCTTCTGCTACTTTTCCCTGATTGAGCAGGGTGGCTGCGTATTTGTGCAGTTCGTTTTCCATTTCTCCGGGGTTGATGGAAAAATACTGGATGATATTTTTAAGTTGTGCATCATCAAAAGCGGGGTTGATTGCAGGTAGTTCGTGTATGTTACCGAGCATGCCCAGGTGGTTGCCTGTTAAAATAGGGCTGTTACGGATGCCGGCGGGCAGCGCATCTACGCCTATGCCCAGCTGTGTATTGGGCTTGGGTACTTTAAAAAGATTGGTTTCATCTACTTTACAGTACCAGTCGCCACCGAGGCGGGCCACGAGTGACAATTTTCGCTGATCGATCTTACCGTCATCGCCGAGAATACTTTCGTCAACATGCATGCAGATCACTTCAGCAATCACGAGTTGACCTGCACCGCCTTCCTCGCCCAGGCTTTTTACTTCGTTCACTTTACACTCCAGTTTGATCTTTGCTTCTTTTACCATCGGAGGTTTTACCACTGATGCGGGTTCTTTGGTAAAACCGGCTTTTACAAACTCGTCCACCCCTTTCGGAAACTCACAGCTGGCAAGACTGGCTTGTTGTACCATATCGTAATCAACTATATTGATCACACATTCCGGCACTTCCTGTACATTTTGCAGGGTATGTTTGGTGGTATTATCTCTCACCCTCCTCGCAGGAGAGAAGATTACGATAGGTGGTTGTGAACTGAAGAGATTGAAAAAACTGAAGGGGCTCAGGTTTACATTACCCTCCTTATCGATGGTACTCGCAAAACAGATGGGCCTCGGCGCCACAGCGTGGTTGAGCCATTGTTGTTTTTCGGCGGTTCCTATTTTTGAAAAATCTATGAGCATATGAATTATTTCACCGCAGAGACGGGGAGAGGCAGAGGTTTCGCAGAGTTAGAACCGGTTTACCAGCCTTCTGAATCCGTCTTTGAGTAGTACAACATTAAAGTTAATAAGGTATCCGAGTCTTTTATCAGCTAATTTCAAATAGGTGATCAGCTGAGATTCAAAGATAGGATTCAGCGCCTCTGTTGATTTAATTTCAATGATAATTTCTTCTTCCACAAGAAAATCCATCACATAAGCTTTTTGTAAAGAAACCCCTTTGTATGTCAGTTCTACAGGCACAAAACTTCTGAAGTTGATATTTCTTAGCTGCAACTCTCTGGCTAATGCCAGCTGGTAGGCAGATTCGAGTAACCCTGGCCCTAGCTCCCTATGAACTGCGATAGAGGCATCCAAAATAATACCTCCCAATGTATTTAGTGCTTCTTTATTCATTCTCTGCGAAAACTCCTGCTCCTCTGCGGCTCTGCGGTGAAAGAGCCTTGAACAAGAGGGGAAAAGCTACTAGATAGGAGTGATGTATAAAAGCGTATTTATACGCATACATCCCGCCTGAAACACTATTTCTTTTTTTTCAGGATCGAAAAATCACTTTCTTCTGCTACAATTGTATTACTGATCTTGCCGATCCCTTCAATTTCCATTTCTACTACATCCCCTGGCTGTAACCACTGCTCAGTATAATCGGGGTTGTTGAGTTTACCCGTTCCGTTCAGCTCCAGAAAACAGCCGGTTCCCACGGTGCCGCTGCCGATCACATCACCCGGGTGTATATCAGTTCCGTAAGCACAACGTTCAATGATCTCGGCAAAGGTCCAGTCCATATCGCCTACATTACCACTGCTTACCTGTACCCCATTTACCCAGCATTTCATGGGCAGGTTCCAGTTTTTACCGGTATGCCCTTCTTTGCAGGGGATCTCGTAATGCTCCAGTTCATCGAGTGTAACCAGGCAGGGCCCTATCACGGTTGAAAAATCTTTTCCCTTGGCAGGTCCGAGGTTCAGCAGCATTTCTTCCATCTGCAGTCTGCGGGCACTCATATCATTCATGATCATGAGCCCGCCGATATATTGATCTGCTTCTTCCGCGCTGATATTTCTTCCCTGTTTGCAAATTACGATCGCTGCTTCGAGTTCAAAATCCAGTTTCTCAAAATGATCAGGCATGCAACGGATCTCCCCGGGCCCCTGTATGCTGTGGTGGTTGGTAAAATAGAAAATAGGATACTGGTCAAATTCAGGGATCATTTCCACTTTACGGTTACGGCGTGCGGCAGCCACATGCTGGCGGAACGCATAGCCATCCCGGCAGGAAGTAGGAAAGGGTACCGGTGCAAGTAACTGCATCTCTTCAATAGGGACACCTTGCTCAGTACTGATCTTACCCGATTTAATGGCCGCTTCCACTTTTTGTGCAATGGGATACATATCCTCCCAGTAATGCAGGAACATATTCATGCTGTTAGGCAGTTCTGGATGCAGGGCATCACAATCGAATAATAATCCATCTACTAAAAAAGCCAGTTGATCGCGGCCGTCGTTGAGGTAAGAAACCAGTTTCATAAGCAAACAATAATGAACGACGAAATTAACGTAAAAACAGGAGGCGTAAACAGGAGTGGATGAGTATCTTTAAACACTGAATAATACTTGTATGAAAAAATGGTTTTGGCTATTTGCTTTATTATGCGGTTCGGCTTTGGCACAGGAAACTGCGTGGATCCGGATCAATCAGCTGGGATACCCTGCCAAAGGGATCAAAGTAGCGGTATGGGGTAGTAAAGAAAACAAAACATTGAGCAGTTTTGAACTGGTTGATGCGCAAAGCGGTAAAGTGGTGTATACCTATCAGGCTGGTAAAGCCTTTGGTGCTTATGGACCTTTTGCCCAAACACATCGTTTGCAGTTTACAGATTTTACCAAAGCGGGAAGGTATTACCTCAGGGCCGGAGATGCCAAATCGCCCGAGTTCAGGATCAATGATGATGTATACAAAGGCACCGCCGATTTCTGCTTGCGGTATATGCGGCAACAGCGGAGCGGTTTTAATCCTTTTCTGAAAGACAGTTGTCACACACACGATGGCTATACGCTGTATGGTCCCATGCCTGACAGTACTCATATTGATGCCACCGGTGGCTGGCACGATGCCAGTGACTATCTGCAGTATACCACTACTTCTGCCAATGCAACCTGGCATTTGCTATCTGCCTACCACGATTTTCCGATGGTTTTCGGAGATACCAAACAAGCCAATGGACTGGACGGAAAAAACGGTACAGCAGATGTACTGGATGAAGCCGAATGGGGACTAGACTGGTTACTGAAAATGAATCCAAAGGATGACTGGATGTTTAACCAACTGGGCGACGACAGGGATCATGTAAATATGCGCATACCCAAGGAAGATCCTTATTATGGAAAGGGGTTTGAGCGCCCCCTGTATTTTGTCAATGGCAAACCACAACAGCGGGGAAAGTTTCTGAATGCCACTACCGGTGGGGCTTCTACTGCCGGTAAGTTTGCGGGCACATTTGCCCTGGCGGCGCAGGTGTTCAGATTCACCAATCCTGTTGATAGTGAATTGTCGGATAAGTTTCTGCGCAAAGCAGAAGCGGCGTATAACTACGGAATCCGTATGCCCGGTGTTGCGCAAACGGCATCTGTTCGGTCACCTTATATTTATGCAGAAGGCAACTGGACAGATGACATGGAACTGGCTGCGGCAGAACTGGCGTATGCCGTCAGAACCAAGGGTACTATCAGGCAGTATACTGAGCTGGTACAACAGGGGTTTTCTTTTGCGAAACAGGAACCGGTTACACCCTGGTTAGGAAAAGATACGGCTAATCATTATCAATGGTATCCTTTTGTTAATGCCGGACATAACCAGTTGATCCGAACGGCTATGATAGCGGATGGTTTTGAGAAGATAGCGGATACGCTACAGCTTTTCTATCAACAGGGCATTGAAAAGGTTTGGAATAAGGCAAAGAATAATGCATTTTATCGGGGGGTGCCTTTTATCTGGTGCAGTAATAACCTGACCACTTCTTTTGCTATCCAGTGTTTGTGGTATGCGCAGTTAACTGGTGACAAACAATTTGCAGAACTGGAACAGGCCAATATTGATTGGTTATTCGGCTGTAATCCCTGGGGTACCAGTATGGTGTATGGATTACCCGCCAATGGCGATACACCGGTTGATCCGCATTCAGCTTTTACCCACCTGAAAAATTATCCGATTGATGGCGGGCTGGTAGATGGCCCGGTGTACACATCTATTTATAAAAACCTGATTGGCATACAACTGAACGATGCGGATGAATATGCAGCCTTCCAGAGTGACCTGGCTGTGTACCATGATGATTATGGTGATTACAGCACCAATGAACCAACCATGGACGGAACGGCTTCGCTGATCTATTTACTGGCGGCCAAAGAGGATGCCCATAACACAAGGCAAGGAGTAAAATGGAAAGGAATGAATCCTTTCGGATCGGGTCAGGCTTTTTCGCAGGGCGCCATTATTCGTGGGAATACTACCAAAAAGCAGGTGGCATTGGTGTTTACCGGTGACGAATTCGGTGAGGGTTTATCAACCATTATGCATACCCTGGAAAAACAACAGGTGAAAGCCGGTTTCTATTTTACAGGAAGATTTTATCGGAATAAACATTACCAGCCTGCTATTAAGCAACTTTATCAGCAAAAACATTTGCTGGGGCCACATTCAGACCAGCATATCCTGTATAACGACTGGGGCAACCGCGACAAGATTCTCGTAAGCCGCGATTCGCTGGAAACAGATTACAATAACAATCTCAAAGCCATGCAGCAACTGGGTATCAAACAGCTGCCCGGGAAACAATTATTTATACCACCCTACGAATGGTGGAACAAAGAGATCGCGGGCTGGTTCGGAACTAAAAATATTCAACTTTTCAGTTTCACCCCCGGCACCACCAGCAATGCAGATTATACCTGGCCCGAAATGGGGAAATCCTATAAAAACAGTGAGCAGATTCTGACAATTATTAAAACATTTGCAGAAAAACCCGATGGATTAAATGGCGCTATCCTGTTACTGCATGTGGGTACGGATGCACGCAGAACAGATAAATTATATAATCGGTTAGATGAGTTGATCCTGTATTTGAAGAAACAAGGATACAGTTTCAGACGGATTGATGAGTTATTGAAGTAGCCACTACGTTGGAAAACTGATATATTGTAGGTAGTGATTACCATTTGTCATCTTCCGGAATATCACCTTCCTGTCTGAATAGTTTTTTGTTTTTCTCTCTTTGCGCGATCCGTTCCAGGATCAGTTGGGCAATCATGTCACCGGCATCGCCCGTTGGGTGCTCGAGCAGTACAGCGCGGAGTTTGGTTTCACTTACATCCAGCCGGTACAGCAACTGAACCAGCCTCGAAAAATCCTTGTTGATCAGTTCGTTGATGAATTGGGCCATCTGTTCCGGTCCTAGGTCTTCTAATCTCAGTAATTCATTCTCTTCTGCCATACAATCCTAAAGTTACCAATCCTCCCAAATCTGCTATTAGCTTCTCTAAAATGTTAAAAATATGCTACAATATGTAAAATAAACTTGACAAAATGAATATCTTACTTTACATTCGCATTGTCATTAAATCAAACAAATATGAAAAAACTACACTTATTACCACATAGTGCCAGAAAAATTGGCTATGTGTTGCTGGTGCCCTTTCTGGCACTGGGTATTGCGCACATGGGCTGGGATTTTACCATTGCCCAGCTGGAATATCACCCGGCAAAAACAGGAGGTTTATCGTTTACGAATACCAACTATACGGATGAGTTGGCTACGATCGGGCTCATTATTGCGCTGATCCTGATTGGGTTTTCGAAAGAAAAAACGGAAGATGAAGCCATCCAGTTTTTCCGGTTAGAAGCTTTGCAGTGGGCCGTATACGCCAATTATGCGGTATTGATCCTGGCGGTATTGTTTTGTTACGGAGGCCTGTTCTTCACCATCATGACCATTAACCTGTTTACGGTACTGATCATTTTTGTATTACGGTTCCGGTATGTATTGTATCAGTATAATAAAAGCAACCCATGAAAAACAAGATCAAGATCCAACGCGCCATTCATAACCTTACACAGGATGACCTTGCCAAAAAGATCAGCGTAAGCCGGCAAACCATCAATACCATGGAAGCGGGCAAATATGTTCCCTCTACCGCCCTGGCTCTGAAAATGGCCAGCTTATTCGGGGTAACCGTAGAAGAACTGTTTCAACTGGAAGAGGGGGATTAAAAATCCATCCCCGTTTTTCCAACCTTTTGGGCGGCAGCTTCTCTTTATATTATCTGTTCATTATGCGTTTAACCAGCCTTACACATACAAAGCCCGTTCATCCTTTGCTGGCAGCACTGGTATTGCTTGCCATCAGCCTATTGTTCTTTTTCTGGAGCAAGCCGGTTTCTCTCGAAAAAAGGCATACCGAAACCAGCGAGGAAGGAGCGGGCTCTTATCATTCACCTTTATTGTGTATCTGATTTAGTATTTTTCTATTACTCCTAGCCCAAATAAGGCAAAATCATACTTTACCGGGTCGGCCGCATCCAGTGTTTGCAGGTAAGTGGTCAGTTCCACAGCGGCTTGCCAGTCTATCTGTTTTCGATCGAGCAAGCCAAAACGTTTGGCCACCCGGGCCACGTGCAGGTCAATGGGGCAGATGAGGTCTGCCGGGCGGAGTTTTTTCCAGATCCCGAAATCCACCCCCTGCCGGTCCTTCCGAACCATCCAGCGCAGGTACATGTTCAATCTTTTGCAGGTAGAACCTTTGTAGGGGGTGGCAATATGTTTTCGGGTGCGGTTGGGTACCTGTTCCAGCGAGAAAAAATAGTTATGGAAATGGGTTAGCGCCCATTCAACACCCCCTTCCGGTTTTTTGCCAGGCACAAATGCGTCTTCCAGGCTTGGGTGATGGGTATAATGATAATGCAGGAATTCGATAAAGTACAGTAGATCCGTTGCTGTAAATGTGCGGTGTTTAAAAGCGATCAGTTTTTGCAGATCCTGATCAGTGTGATGCAGGCAGAAATCGTGTGGTGCCATATCCATCAGCTGCATCAGTTCCCGTGATTTGTTGATGATGGTGGTGCGGTTGCCCCAGGCAAATACGGCAGCAAACAAGCCTGCAATTTCAATATCTTCTTTTCTGGTAAATAAATGCGGAATGCAAACCGGATCATCCTTGATGAAAGTGGGTTGGTTATACAACTTTACTTTCTCATCAAAAAAAGCCTGTAAGGAACGGCCGGCAGGTAGCGCTTTCGAATGCATGTGTGAAAATAAACAAAACAGGGGAAGTGATGGTTACCTTCCTATACAGAAAGACCTCCCGCAAAGCAGGAGGCTTTCTTTTCTCACCACGTAATACTTATCTTTTTCTAACCCTGCCGCTGCCACTGATCTGTACATCGGTAGCTACCGGATTGCCCCAATAATCGATATTACCTGAACCGTAGATATGGGCACTGATTTTATTAGTACAGGTAATCTCAATATTGCCGGAACCGTGGATCTCGGCTTCTGTATCGGCAGCGGTACAACCATAAGCTTTGATATTACCAGATCCGTTCACATCCAATATCATTTTGATAAACGAGGAGTTGTTCATATTAATATTTCCCGACCCGTTGATCGAAGCGTTGAAAATAGTTTTGTTGAGGAAGTTGCTGATGCTGATCTGTCCCGAACCATTGCTTCTTACTGCCTGTATGTCGGGTACTACAATCGTTACTTTGATATTATTTCTGCGTACATTATAATAAGGATCTTCAAAGCGTAATAGCAGGTTTCCATTGTTTACCTGCGTTACAAAAATGGGAACGAGGTTTTCGTATCCACTAACGGTAACGGATTGCACATTTCCCTGCATAATCTCTACCTCGGCACTACCTTCCAGCTGAACGCTTGTAATGGCAGCAATATTTCTTGTTTCCGTAATGGTGCTGCCACTGCCACGGATAGACTTGGTACAGGCACTGAACAACAGACTCGCTGACAGTAAAAAGAAACCTATTTTTTTCATGCTGATGATTTTTCCGGAAACGAAAATCACGCAGAACAATGGAATAATTTTTCCGGAATGAATAAGCGGTTGATTTAGGGGGATGAACAGCAGAAGGAAAGGATAAATGAAGACATGCTGAAATCCTTGTCAGAATTGATTTTCAGCAGAATCACCCGTTTATGTGATTGGATGTAATGGGTATTTACGCAGTCCTGGGTTCTTTCTTTGTAATATACCAGGTAACGGGAATGAGTAACAATAAAAACAAAACATACAAAATGGATCCTGGAAATTCTCCCTGCCCATTAATGGTATGCATTACACTGTGTGTACTGTGATAAATGATATTGCCCGCCCAGTGCAGGCCGAGCGTTAACCAGATATTACCTGTTCTTACCATGGCCAACATAAGAAAAAAACCGATAATGAGAATATAAGACCAGAATGCGGGCCCTTCTGTTAAACGGTAAATATGATTCAGTAAATACACCAGTGAAGAGAAAAGGATCAGTAAATAAAAATTCATTTTTCCGTTGAAAAACCGATAAAGATACCCACGTGTTAATATATCTTCTGTAAGTGATGAAAAAAATGTACCCAACGCAAAGAGGAAGAACTGTGATACAAAAACACCGGTGGGCGGAATCTCTTTGATGCGTTCAATATCGAGCAGAAAACTACTGAATGTGTACAAGGTATATACCATGATACCCACAGCCAATCCGGTGCCGAGCTGTTCCCATGCTTTTTTCTGAAACACCATTCCCCATGCTGATAAACCGGGTAATCCCTGCCATCTGGCGAGTAACCAGGCCAGTGGAAAAAATAAAAGGCTGACTGCCAGAAATCCGGCCGGACTGTTTCTGAAAAGCATCATGTATTCGGCTGCATGATAACAACCGAACAGGGCAATAAAACCGATGATCGCTTTGACCACAGCTATTTTTTTCATATTATTTTTTGCTATACCGTGCACACTAATATACGTGAAAATAGCTGCTTTACTGAATGGTCGTGACCGGAATCCTCTTTCTCTCTAGTCCTTCTCTTAGTGAAACCTGCTGCACTATCGGTGATGCCGATGATGAAGGAGAATATTTCACTAAGAGTTAAAGGAGAAAAAGAGCAAAAGAGGGGCACTTGCGATCACTGACAGCTTGCGGGTAAGGTTCCCCGGGTATACAAACTTTTTATAGCGATACACAAGATCAACCTATTGCCTGGTTCAGGTCTGCGATCAGGTCTTCGGCATCTTCAATACCTACGCTTAAGCGGATGAGGCTGTCTGTTAAACCGTTTTTAATTCTTTCTTCTCTTGGAATAGAAGCATGGGTCATAGAGGCCGGATGGTTGATCAGTGATTCCACTCCGCCCAGGCTCTCGGCCAATGCAAATACTCTGGTAGAAGAGAGTACCCGTTTGGCATTTTCCACGCTGTCGTCTTTCAGGGTAAAACTCATCATACCGCCAAAACCACGCATTTGTTTTTTAGCAATGGTATGATTGTGATGGTCTTCAAAACCGCACCAGTATACCCTGCCCACTTTGGGGTGGTTGCGCAGAAAATGTGCGATCTTTTCACCGTTCTCGCAATGGCGTTGCATGCGTACATGCATGGTTTTGATACCGCGCAGCACGAGGAAACAATCCATGGGTCCTGGAACAGCACCGCAGCTTTTCTGGATAAAGTATAACTGTTCCCGCAGGTCCGCATCTTTCATCATCAGGCAACCCTGGATCACATCACTATGACCGCCGAGGTATTTAGTGGCAGAGTGCATCACAATATCGGCACCCAGATCCAGGGGGTTCTGTAAATAAGGAGAGGCAAATGTATTATCAACACAAAGAATAGCTTTGGCTTCTTTGGCTATCACAGAAACCGCTGCGATATCAGTGATATTCATCAAGGGGTTGGTAGGCGTTTCGATCCAGATCAGTTTGGTGTTGGCTGAAATGGCTTTGCGGATATTGCTAACATCGGTAGTATCCACATAGGTAAACTGGATACCGTATTTGGCAAATATTTTCGTGAACAAACGGTAAGTGCCGCCATACATGTCATTGGCACAAATTACTTCATCGCCTGGTGATAAAAGTTTGATTACCGCATCAGTAGCTGCTACACCGCTGCTGAAGGCAAGACCAAAATTTCCGTTCTCTATCTGTGCGTAGGCATCTTCCAGTGCTTTACGGGTGGGGTTCTGGCTTCGGGCATATTCAAAACCCTTGTTCACGCCGGGTGCTTCCTGTACATAAGTAGAAGTCTGGTAAATCGGTGTCATGATGGCTCCTGTAGAAGGATCCGGTTCTGTACCGGCATGAATGTATTTGGTGGCAAGTTTCATATAAAATGTATTGAAGTGTTATGTTGTTCTTTGCAACAACAATTGGGGTTACTTGGGTAATGCAATGATGGGTAAACTTGCTTTCAGGTCGTCCCACAGAAAAATCAGGTTAGCGCTGTTTCTAGCGTCTTCAAAATAGATGGTAAAAGCTTCTACATTATCGGCGTTCTTCTCCACATCAATATCTACGCGTAATACATCTTTTTTACTGTCGTAGGTATAACCACCCCAGCTGTAATTGTCTTTATTGAGGATGATGGTCCATTTTTCTTCTGCAGGAATGCAGTACAAAGTGTACCTGCCCTTTGCCACATTTTTACCGGCTATTTTAACATTACTGAAGAATTCGATCTCCGTGGCTTCATTGGCACCGAGGCGCCAGAGTTCATTGTATTTAAGGATGCTGCCAAAAATATTCCGGCCATTTTTTAAAGGGCGGCCATACAATACACGCGCTACCGGTGAAGCGCCGGCCTTGCCACTCATCTTCAGTAAAGGGTAATTGGTGGGCCAATAGCTCATATCCATTGGCGATTTGTCCAGGTCTGTCGGTTTTGTTTGTGCCTGCAAAGTGGTCAGGAAAAGCAGACATGCCAGGCTAAAGCATACTTTCATGTAAATGGATTTTGCCAAAGATAAATGCTATTGAGATAGCAATTCTGTCAAATATGAAGAAGCAAATGTTTTCACTTCCGGAAAAAAAGCCCGGTAATAATTCTGTAACGCAGTATACTCTTTCCTGAACACCCAAAAAGCGGGCGATGCATCATCCAGGTATGCGGCCCTTCGCACCAGTCCGCCGAAACTTTTTTCAATTCCATATTCCGACCGGTAATGATATAACCAGTTCTGGCTGGTCATATAAGGCAGCATACCGGCAAATTTTTCGGGTAACAAAGATTGTTGTTCAGCCAGTTGCGAATATACACCGTTGGCAAAAATCAGCAGGTCTGGTTCTGCCAGTTCCGTTTCATCAGCAGCCAGAAAATGATCGTACACCACATCTATGAATGCACCTGCGTACGCTCCTACCGCAGGTTTGAATAATTGTTTGGCCTCCCGCGTAGCCGGGTGCTGGTCGGTAAAACTGTCAATGGCCCGGTGCAGCCGGATTCCCTTCTGCACGGTATCAGGATAGTCATACTGTTTTTTTCCCTTCACAAAATCACTGATCATATTACCCACCAGTATACCCGGGTTGTTGAAGGAAAGGTATGCGTGGGCGAGGTAGTTCATTTTTAATGAGTGAATGAGTGTATGAGAGAATGAGTGAATGTGGGGGTAAAGTTGCTGTTTTTCTGACCACTTTTCAAAATTAACCCCTTGATAACGGCTTTTGTGATTTTATTAAGAAATCGGCGCAAATGCAGGAGGGTATTGGTTTTGCAAAGCTGACGATCTCCTGGTTCTTTTTTTGGAAATACCGTTCATACTAATCTACCGATCCGGTAGGGTGATTCGTCACAATCCATTATAGAGCGGTGATGACAGGATATATTTTTGACATGTCAATATGAAAATGACAATTACCAATATTTAAAAAACCGAAAAACAAAGATTCATGAAGAAATTATTTATCGTGGCCCTGATGGTAGTGGCAGCCGGAACCAGCGCTTTTGCAGCGGATGTGTTCAAAGTAGATTACAAAGTAAAAAGCAGTTTTGAAGCCAGATTTGCCGGTGCGCAGAATGTGGTATGGAGTGCCAAAGAAAACTTTATCAGAGCCGCTTTTACCATGGCAGAAGAAAACGTAGAAGCGTTTTTTGATGGCGAAGGAGAGTTGATTGGGTTGAGCCGTAAGGTAGACCTGAAAAAACTGCCTTTGAATGCCATTCAGAAAATTAAAAAAGACTACGCTTCCTACCAGGTAACCGAGGCGATCGAGTTTGACAGAGATGGTGATAAGTCTTATTACGTATCGCTGGAAGATGGTGCTAAAAAGCAGATCCTCGAAGTTTCCTTATACGGCGCTGTAAGCAAATACAAAGGATCGGGAAAATAAGCATAGGTTAGGTTGTAAAAATCAGTGGGCCCCGCTATTGCGGGGCTTGCTGTTTTATAAAACTGTCCATCGTTATAAATTCTCCTTCCTTTTTCAGGTCGGCAATGAGTTGCTGCAGGCGTTGCAGCAGGGGAAGTCCGTGGTGTTTTTTGGTAAATCCGGGTAAACCATAATTCTCTATATCCGTAAACTCCCAGGGGTGGAAATAGAGGCATACATACCCATCTTTCCGCAGGGTTTGCAGTGCCAGCATTTTAAATATGGGGTAAGGCAGGTTTTTAAAACTAAGCCAGAATAGCGGCACCCGTAAACCCGGCGATACGGATGCAGGGATCCGTAACATGCCCTGGTCTTTGTACAGGGTTCTGGGAAGATGCAGGTTATTATACCTGCCCGGTAACCAGGTGGGATTTACCGAAGAATCATATTGGTAGCCCGCTTTCTTCACTGCTTCCATAGCTACTTTCCGCATACGGGGCATTCGTAAACCAGTTACTGTTTTGCCAGTAATCTCTTCCAGTTTTTGTCTGGAGCTGAGCAGATGTTCATCCCTGAAATCAGAATGGTAAAAGGTATGCGATGCGATCTCATGCTGCTGTGCCAGTGAACGAACCGTATCGGGATAGTGTATGGCAAAATTAGCGGTGGTAAATAAAGTAGCGGCTAAAGCAGTGTCTGCCAGTACCGGTGAAATGGCATCTAATCCCGCTTTACCTACCCGCATCTGTTCTTCTGCATGGATGGGAAAATGGTATTCCAGCGGCATATCAAATTCTTCCACATCAAAACTCAGCAGCACGTAACGGTTTTTCATGCAGAGAGATTTGATTCTTTTACGATATAGTGGGGCCTTTGTTTACCCTGCATGAATAGCTTACCGAGATACATGCCAATGATACCGAGGATCATTAACTGTAATCCCCCAAAAAAAGCGATGGTAGCGATCATGGAAGTCCAGCCCGAGATCGGGTGGCCAAAATAATAACTGTAAATGATATAGGGAATGTATAATAACGATACCAATGAAAATACAAATCCAAGATATGCCGCAATATATAATGGCCTTGTACTGAACGAGGTAATACCCTGCAGCGCAAAACGGATCATTTTCTTAACGGTATACTTTGATTTTCCCTGTGTACGTTGTGCCGGATCGTAGCTGATACCCAGTTGTTTGAACCCCATCCATTTTACGAGGCCACGCATAAACAGGTCCGTTTCTTTGAAGGCGCGGAATACTTCTACCACTTTCCGGTCCATTAAACGAAAATCAGCAGTGCCGGGTTCCAGATCTATATCAGACAGGTTATTGATGAGGTCGTAAAACATATTCGATGTTTTACGTTTCATTAATGGCAATTCCTGTTGGTCTTTGCGGATGGTGTACACAATATCATTACCCTCTTCCCATTTTTGAATCATGGCGGGGATGAGTTCGGGCGGGTGCTGCATATCACCATCCATCATGATCACTGCATCGGCATCTACCAGATCCAGCCCGGCTTTCAAAGCATTCTGGTGACCGAAGTTGCGGGAAAGCGAAATAAAGAAAATGCCGGGGTTGCTGTTGGCCAGCTCTTTTAATTCGCGGAGTGTGCCATCGGTGCTGCCATCGTCTACAAAAGTGATATCAAACGCGTAAGGGAGTACGGCAAAGGTTCTCTGCAAGGCAGCGGTTATCACGCTTACATTGGCTTCTTCGTTACAAACGGGAATAACAACAGAGATCCGCTTTTTCATCAGCTAATGGCTAAAAGGTTTCATGCAATGGCAAAATACAATTATTTCATCAGTTGCCAGGTTTAACGGCAGGTACTGCAAAATCTTTCCGTAACAATTGAAAAACAATTACACACCAGGCCGTAAAACAAGGCAAGGCTTTTAAAGAGTACGGCAGAATGATCTCTCTGCGCACATAAGGCGGAAACAGGTCAGTAGCCGATAAACTTGTCAGGATCAGCACAAAGAACAAAAGTGCATGCATCCATTGCCGTTTTGGTTCCTCCTGTAGCAGGTACCACCACCCAATACCGGTAACGGCCAATACAAAAGTGGACGATTCTGCGGAAGAACTGAAGATCACTGCACCGATGAGTAATAAGCAGGCATAGGTGCTCCGGAAGGCAGCATGCTTATACTGGCTGAACCGTAACAATGGTAAAGCATACAGTAAAGCAGCAGGTGCCAGTACCATGTAGTTTTTCAGGTGACTGATCTTTCCGATCCGCCTGATCATGCCCATCACAGAAATATCCTGCATCAGGTTTTCACCTAATGCGTTAATGTTCTTTGCATTTTTTTCTACGAGTGAATGCAGCCAATCCTGGTAAGATTGTATCACAAACGCGGGAGAAGAAAGGAGCATCGGTAAACAGAACAGCACCAGTAACCAGCCAAGGAAAGAAAGTATAAACCGGATCTTATGCTTTGAAAACAGGAAAAAAGCCAATCCCACAATACCATACAATTTCACCAGAAAACCTGCCACAATAAACAGGGTTGCCCATCCATCTTTTTCTTTTTCTACCAACACATAACTCAACAGGATCCAGCCGGTGAGCATGGGGTTGAATTGTACATTATGGATGGCCGTCATCATTTCTACCAAACCAATGAGCAGCAGCAGTTGTTGCTGTTGATCGGTTAGTTGTAATTGCCTGATCGCATAAAATAATACCCAGGCATTTAAAACACACCATACAAAACATCCCAGAAAATCAGGTAAAAGGGCAAAGGGAGCTATCAGAATACTGAATACCGGACCGTAATGGTTCGAATCCACATATTCGCCGGGGTATAAAAGGTATAAGTTCTTTTGTGCGAGGGTATGTTCAAAAACACCTTTGAAAATGTAATAGTTATTGATGGCTTCCTGTCCCCGGCTGATTTCAGCAATGGCGGCCAGCATGGCCAGCAGGAACCAGACAAATACAGGCAAGGGCAGGCGCCAACGACCAATCGATATCGTTCTTAATAGCAGTTTCATGCAAGGGGGCTTGACACAAAAATATCAGTAAGTTTCGGGTAAGGAAAAATAAATATTGCCCGGCTGACTATTCCGCCCGAAAACCGGGCAAAAAATTTACTTTTGCCCCCTAAATCAAGCATGATGAGTAAAGGACCTGTTTCGCAGTTTATACAACACCATTACCGGCACTTTAATGCAGCTGCATTGATCGATGCCGCCAAAGGATACGAGACCCACCTGCTGGAGGGGGGCAAAATGCTGGTAAGCCTGGCTGGCGCCATGAGTACCGCCGAACTGGGTATCAGCCTCGCAGAAATGATCCGCCAGGATAAAGTGGCCATCATCAGCTGTACCGGTGCCAACCTGGAAGAAGATATCATGAACCTGGTGGCGCATAGCCATTACAAGCGTGTTCCCAATTACCGCGACCTGAGTCCGCAGGAAGAATGGGACCTGCTCGAGAACCATTATAACCGTGTTACCGATACCTGTATCCCGGAAGAAGAGGCTTTCCGCAGGCTGCAGCAGCATATTCACAAGATCTGGTCTGATGCAGATGCCAAGGGCGAACGTTATTTTCCGCATGAGTTTATGTACAAAATGCTGAACAGCGGAGTGCTGGAGCAGTATTACGAGATCGACCCCAAAAACAGCTGGATGCTGGCCGCTGCTGAAAAAAACCTGCCCATTGTGGTACCGGGTTGGGAAGACAGTACCATGGGTAACATTTTTGCCTCCTATGTGATCAAAAATGAACTGAAAGCCAGCACTATGAAAAGCGGGATCGAGTACATGGTCTGGTTAACGGAATGGTACCGTGCTAACAGTGGCGGTAAGGGCGTAGGCTTTTTCCAGATCGGTGGCGGTATTGCCGGCGATTTCCCGATCTGCGTGGTGCCGATGATGTACCAGGACCTGGAATGGCATGATGTTCCTTTCTGGAGCTATTTCTGCCAGATCAGTGATTCTACTACTTCATACGGTTCTTATTCCGGTGCAGTACCCAATGAAAAAATTACCTGGGGAAAACTGGATATACATACACCCAAATTCATTGTAGAAAGTGATGCTACCATTGTGGTGCCTTTGATCTTTGCTTACCTGTTAGGTTGGTAATATAGCGTTATAGCCGCTAACGTCATTTCGAATTGCCGGGCGAACCCCTCGTTTCCCGCCTTCGGAATGACGTTTTTATTTCTGCTGTCCGATAAAAAGATCTGTAGAACCGTACCTTGGTGTATTCTAAGACTTTAAAATCGCCAAATTTAAATTTAAGCAGCCATTAAGTAATCCTGAATAAAGGGTGTTTGTCTTTTTATTACGGCAAACATCCTGTAGAGGATTTTATTCCGAAC
>SCVK01000265.1 GCA_004297075.1 Chitinophagaceae bacterium | reverse complement strand
TCAAAACGATGTTCATACACGCTGCATTTATTATTACTGAGAAAGGGGCAGGGCATGCGGTTCATGATCATGAGCCCGCCGCTGCCTTTTTCGAGGTATTCGCTGTCGAAAGCTTCGCGGGTCTGGCCCAGGTGTTGGGAGAGGTTGTCGGCTTCCGCATCATTGATCAGTACCATCAGGCTTTTGCAGCAATTACCGCAATCGGTGCAGCTGATACGCGGACTGATGGCTTTATCGAGCCGGAAAACCAGTTCATCTATCTGTTCGCTGTTCCTTTCTTTTACAAACGCCTTAAACCGCTCGTTCTCGGCCTCATGGGCGGCAGAAAAAGTGGCTATCTGGGCCAGGTTGGTCTCAATATGTGTTTTTTTTGTTTCGATGGCGCAAAACTAAGTTTTACAGCCTGCCGGTGCAGGTTAATTCAGGTTTTTTGTCGATTTATCCACATTCTAAGGCCATTTGTAGAAAAGTAAAATTGGGCTGCCGTGGGAGGTGGTTAGATTTGCGGATTAGGGATTTGCGAATTACGGATTACGGATTCGCGGATTAGGAATTGGGGGCAGGTTACTGGTTACTGGTTACTGGTTGCAGGTTTTGATGGCTGTGTGGGGCTTTTAATCCGCTGATCCGTCATCCGCCAATCTGCTAATCCCGGCTCCCGGGGGGGGGGCGGAACGTACAAGTGAGTGACACAACGAAGCCGAACAAAGAACAAAAGCTGACTATATAAACAACGATTGAGACCATGGCTGAAGAGAAAAGTGTTTTTGAGTATAATGAAGAATCGATCCGGTCGCTGGACTGGAAGGAGCATATACGCCTGCGCCCGGGCATGTATATCGGTAAACTGGGCGATGGATCGGCGCCGGACGACGGGATCTATGTATTGATCAAGGAAGTGATCGATAACTGTATTGATGAGTACACGATGGGTTTTGGTAAACAGGTGGAACTGACCATTGAAGGCAAAACGGTAACCGTGCGCGATTATGGCAGGGGTATTCCGTTGGGCAAAGTGGTGGATGTGGTAAGCAAGATCAATACAGGTGCCAAATACGACAGCAAAGCCTTTCAGAAAAGTGTGGGATTGAACGGGGTGGGTACCAAAGCAGTGAATGCTTTGAGCCAGTACTTTAAAGTAACCGCTTTCAGGGAGGGTAAAGAAAAAACAGCAGAGTTTGAAAAAGGTGTACTGAAGCAGGAACACAAAGAAACCAAAACAACCGAGCCCAACGGTACGTTTGTGGAGTTCATTCCTGATGAAACCATTTTCCGCAATTTCCATTACATACACGAGTACCTCGATAACCAGTTGTGGAACTATTGTTACCTGAATGCGGGCCTGGCCATGCATTTTAACGGTAAGAAATATGTGAGTAAAAACGGTTTGCTGGATCTGTTGCAGCGTAAGACCAATCCGGAGGAACTGCGTTATCCCATCATACACCTGAAAGGAGACGATATTGAAGTGGCGCTCTCGCATAACAATGATTATGGCGAGGATATTTTTTCTTTCGTGAATGGCCAGTACACCACACAGGGCGGTACCCACCAGCAGGCTTTCCGCGAGGCGTATGTGAAAGTGGTACGTGATTTTTTCAAGAAAGATTATGAAGCATCGGATATCCGTACCAGTATTGTAGCCGCTATTTCGGTACGGGTACAGGAGCCGGTATTTGAGAGCCAGACCAAA
>SCVK01000264.1 GCA_004297075.1 Chitinophagaceae bacterium | reverse complement strand
AAAACAGCACGATAGTATGGCAATTGCTGAACTGGTAATGCCCAAACTGGGCGAGAGTATCATGGAAGCCACGATCCTGAAATGGCACAAACAGGTTGGCGACACTGTAAAACAGGACGAGACCGTATTGGATATTGCTACCGATAAGGTAGACAGCGAAGTACCTTCTACCGCAGAGGGTGTGATTACCGAGATCTTATTTAACATCAACGATGTGGTGCCCATTGGTACCGTGATCGCCCGCATCCGTACCGGACAGGAAGCTGCTGACAATGCTGGCAGTCCCGAACCCGTACAACCGGTAGCCGCACCCGTTACTGAAGCAGCAGAACAAACGCAGGCAGCTCCTGCCATGGCAGAAGCTTATTACGCCCAACCTGAAACACCTGAAGTTCCGTACACACCGGCACCCGTTGAAGCTGCTGTACCTACAGCCAAACCTGCTGCCAACCGTTTTTATTCTCCGCTCGTTCTCAATATCGCCAACAGCGAAAATATTCCGCTGAGTGAGCTCGAAAGAATTCCCGGAACCGGCAATGATGGAAGGGTTTCCAAAAAAGACATTCTGCAATATGTGGCCGATAAAAAAGCAGGTACCGTTCCTGTTTATACACCGGCTACTGTTTCTGAAAATATCGTTCCGAGTTCGCCTGCTACCAAAATCAATACCACTCCGGCTGTTCAGATCGCAACCGCTCCGGCGGTGATCACGAGCAGTTATACGCCTGCCTCCTATTCGGGTAAATCATCCGATCCGGCTACCGTTGTTTTATCCGGTGCCACGGAGATTGTTGAGATGGACAGGATGCGCAAGCTCATTGCCAAACACATGGTGGGCAGCAAACAAACCAGTCCGCACGTAACCAGTTTTGCCGAAGCCGATGTTACGCATATGGTATTATGGCGCCAGAAAGTGAAAGATGAATTTGAACGCCGCGAGGGCACCAAACTCACGTTCACGCCTATGTTCCTGGAATGTATTGCAACGGTGATCAAACGTTTCCCGCTGATCAACTGTTCGCTGGATGGAGATAATATCATCATCAAAAAAGATATCAATATCGGCATGGCCACAGCTTTGCCAACCGGTAACCTGATAGTTCCCGTGATCAAGGGTGCCGATCAATTGAATATTGTGGGCCTAAGCAAAGCGGTGAATAATATGGCCGATGCGGCCCGCAACAACAAGCTGAAACCGGAAGATACGCAGGGTGGTACTTTTACCCTGACCAATGTAGGCACTTTCGGCAGCCTGATGGGAACTCCCATCATTAACCAGCCGCAGGTGGCCATCATGGCCGTGGGTGCCATTAAAAAACGCCCGATGGTAATGGAATCAGCGGAAGGTGATACGATCGGCATCCGACACATGATGTATCTCTCCATGAGTTACGATCACCGGATCGTGGATGGAAGCATCGGTGCCAAATTCCTGTCAGAAGTAGCCAAAGAATTTGAAAACTGGGATGTGAACAAACAATGGTTTCATTACCTATAATCAACCAGGAAAATGTTAGCCAAATACCATCTCATCAGATGGTATTTTTTTATGGGCTTACCCATGCAGCAACCAGCCTGCCGTAACCCATCCCCCGCTCCAGATAATGGCGGTGAGGATAATGATTCGGCCATATAAAACCGGCTCTACCTGCAACAAACCAGCTACCACGGGGATATAACTGCGCACAAAAGGCGTTAGTTTGGCAATAAAAATATGTTTCCCATTATGTGAAGCTATTTTTTGTTTGATTGAGTTCACTTTTTTTACAGGAACTTTAACCCATTTGGGTTTGATACGCATCAACCATACACGGCCGTGATAAAATAACAGGTAGAGAATCACAGAACCCAGCATATCAGCTACAACTACCAGGGCAATTACCAGCGTAAAAGAAAGTTCTGCCTGCCGGCTCAGGTATCCGAAATAAAATAACACCAGCTCATTGGGAAGTCCCGGCATCCCCAGCTCCTGTAGTAACACCATGGCAAAAATGGCGAAGTAACCATACAGCACAAAATAGTTGATGAGTATTTCCTGCATGGCTATTTGTTTACGGCATGTATTTTCCCGTTTCTGTCATCTCCTGCCATCAGTGCCGGCGACACCTGCATGGGAGCCGCTACCCGGTGATCATCGGTACGGAATTTTTCATTCAGCAAAGCCGAAACGGTTGAAGCAATCTGTTTCTGGTATAAACGTTCTTTTGTTTTCTTTTCTCCATCCGCTGCAATACCGGCACCAATCATTGCCATCCATGCCTCGCCCGAACCTTTCACCCAAAAGCCATGTTGCGACCATTTATTTCTTTTACTTCCCCGACCATGATCGGTAGTAATGATGAAAGCCGTATTGTCTTTATAAAAAGGATCTGTTTGCACGTAATACCAAAGTTCAGCCAGCATTCTGTCTACCTGGTGCGCTTTCTGCAGGTATTGGTCATAGCGGCCAAGATGTGCAAATTCATCTGTTTCGCCCAGCCCGAGGAACAGTACTTTGGGATGCTGCTGTTCAATATAATTCACCGCACTGGCATACGTGAGCAGATCCTGCCGGGTACTGCCCTTGTGCCTGACGTTATTCTGTACCTGGTTGATCAGGATATTGAGTGTATCATCTCCTTCCTCCAGCATTTCATAACCGCTGTTCACGGGCAGCTGGCTCCTGTTTTCATTAATGATATAGGGCATTACATCCCAGGAACTGAAGGCAGCTACTTTTCCTGCATAGGCTTCCGTGGCATTCAGGTATTCCAGAATGTTGGTATTGCGGTTACGTACAGAAAGATTAGGGATAAAACGTGTATCTGCAAAACCCGTGAGGATCTCATTGTAGCCGGGATAGGATATCTTATACAGGTTAGAGACGTTTACTTCGCTGTTGTAATTGCGGTTACCGGATAACCTTCCATTTTTTGCGATCACATCCCAGAAAAAAGGGAGCAGTCTGCGTTTTCGTTCTTCCCGATCAGGGCTCCAGAATTGCTGGCAGATCAATGCCGTATCCCGTACATAAGCAGTATCACGCATCAGCAGGGAATCTGCCCCGTTAAACACCTCCTGCCAACGGAACCCATCAGTTGTTATGATAAATACATTTCTCGGTGTTGCGGGTGTTTGTGCAGTAAGTATCAGCGAAAAACAACAAAAGAAAAAAGAGATGACGGTTTTCATTCCAAAGGTTTTACAAAGGAATCCTGTGTATGTATCTGCAGCATAAACAACCGGTTAAGTTAAGGTTACCGAATCATGATGCTATTGTGAATTCAATGGCGCAATACTATCAGTTCATATGAGATTGGTTATTTCATACCACCATTCACCATTTATGAAAACAACCTCTTTACCCCGTGTATCGGTACTGGTACCGGCTTACAACGAAGAAAAATACATCCACCGTACACTATCGGCATTGGTAACACAGGACTATCCCGATTACGAGATCATTGTAACAGACAATGCTTCCAGCGACGGTACGGCATTGGTAGTACAGACATTCATTAACCAGCAGCCGGTTACTGGTGTGCAGATTACACTGATACATGAAAGCCGGAAAGGAACCAATTATGCGCGTGAATCGGCCCGGAAACAGGCAGGCGGGCAGATTATTGCGCAGATGGATGCAGATTGCGTACCCGCCTCCAACTGGCTTCGCAGGGGGGTAACAGCACTGATACAAAACCGGCAACGGGTAGCCGTTACAGGACCCTACGATTATTTTGATGGTGGTAGCCGGATGCGCTTTTTTTCTCTGTTATCGCAAAGGATATTTTATCCTTTCGTCAGTGACCTGGTACAGGTTTCCGGAAGAGGTGCCATCCTGATTGGAGGGAACGCATTTATTCATTCGGAAATACTGGAAAAAGCCGGTGGGTATAATACCGCATTTACCTTTTATGGAGATGATATTGAACTGGGTAAACAACTGTCGCAGTTTGGCCATGTAGCGTATATACCTGGCCTGGTGCAACCATCCTCTTCCCGCAGGTATAAGGCCAATGGTTTCTGGGAGGTAAACAAAAAATACCAGGACAGTTTCTGGAACCTCGTATGGCGTAAGAATATATTATTAACTACTGCAGAAAACAGTCACCCGCGTTAACACCTTTTCTGAAAAAATAAAAACGGGTTAGTCCCCGTCCTTATCTTTTTTAGTCAGTTTTACAAATGCCGCTCTTTTAGGAGCGGGCACGGTGGCGTCCAGTCCTTTAACCGCTTTCCAGATCACTTCGGTAAAAGCACGATCGGGTATCCTGTCTTCTTTTGAAAAATCAAAGGCTTCACTTTTCCGCTGCCATTCGTTCATGCCTGTGTTTTTTTCCGTAAGATCTACTTCAGCGGGTCTGGTTATAAACGGTGTAAGGTTAACCTGATCGGTAAAACAACGCCACATCGGGGTGGCTGCGGCATCGTACTGGCTCATAGGCGGAATACCCAGTATCAGTTCCATGGTTCGCAGCATAGATGATGTGGAATACATGGTATGGTCCACAAACCCTCTTTTTACGAGTCCGCCAGCCACGTACGCCGGACTCCTGTGTGCGTCTATATGGTCAGGGCCATCCTGTGCATCGTCTTCCAGAATAAATACTACGCTTTCCTTCCAGATCGGGCTTTTACTCAGGTATTCAACAAACATACCTACCGCCAGATCATTATCGGCCACATGTGCAAATGGGGAGGGTTTACCTAAGCGCAGCCCTTCTGTATGATCATTGATCAAACGAAGCGTACTTAATCTCGGTAATGCATTTTTAGAGAGTAAGGAATCGAAGTCGCGTTTCCATTGCCCTACCCGTGTTGTATCCCGCACGCTTTCATCCCAGCTGGTGTAATAGGGACAGAAATGATCTTTCAGTACCGGGATATTGGGTTTATAATCATCCGCAAACTCACCATAGGTTCTGTAACTCACGCCGGCACGTTTGGCATGATCCCAGATAAACCCATTTTTATTGTTGGCAATGGATCGGTTGCCTTCTGCATCATAATCACCTCCCCGGCCGCCATAACTGGTTACCCAGGTTTTTTCCAGGTAATCTGTAGCATACGCTCCCATACTCCAGTTATGACCGTCGGCACTTACTTCTCCATCTACATAAAAATTATCGAGCAGCACAAATTCTTTGGCCAGTGCATGCTGGTTAGGGGTTACTTTTTTACCGAACAAGCAAAGAGAAGTATCTCCGTTTCCTTCCGGCATATCGCCCAGCACCTGGTCGTACGTTCTGTTTTCTTTGATAATATAAAACACATACTTGATAGGAGAAGGATCGCCCACCTTACGCGGTATGGGGTTACCTGCTTCGGTATGTGATACCAGTTCTTTTGCTTTGCTATAGGGAGAGTTACGATATACAGCCTGGGAGAAAATACTCAATTGTTTATCGGAAGGTGCCGCAATGACACTCAATGTACCTTTGAAAAGCCCACCGATATACTGTACTTCCTGCGGTTTGTTCATATCACCTTTCTGGAATCCCAGTTGTACTTTTTTATTGATGGGATTAGGTCCATACGGATTGGCCTGCGAGGTAAATCCTTTTCCATTGGTTACATAAATCCTGGATCCAATCGTTTTAACAGCGGTAGGATACCAGCCCACGGGGATAAAGCCTTTTGCTTTACTGCTTCCTTTGATACTCACGTCAAATACAGACAGGCAATTATTATCCGCATTGGCTATGTACACTGTTTTTTCATCCGGACTCAAGGCCACCCCATTGGTGGTAGAACCGGCAGGTGCATCAGGATACAGGGCCGCATTCAGGGTTTCAATCACTTTGCGTTGTTTGGTATCGATCACCGACACTGAATTATCATTGGCATTGGCTACATATAACCAACGGCCATTGGTGGTAAGACAGACATCATTGGGGTTACTGCCCACGGCTATCTCAGCCAGTAAAGCATGTTCTTTTACACCATATACCAGCATCCGCGAAGCACCCCAGCAGGAGATATACAGTTCTTTCTGATCGGGCGATAGAAGACAGGTATACGCTTCGCCGGGTAATGCCAGTTCTTTCCTGATCTGTTTGGTGACCAGATCTATCACGTATAAACGGTTATTGTCTTTGGTAACCACATATAAAACCTGTTTTCTGTGATCGATGGCCAGTCCTGTAGGCGAAATTTTATTCGGCCATGCAAGGCCTAACTGTATGCTGTCTGCCAATACCAGTTTACGGTTTTTGACGGCATATTTGAGGATCCGGTTATCATTCCCCCCTGAAGCATAGAGAAACTGATCATCAGCACTAAACGCCAGTCCCACCCACGCTTTGGGTATGTCTATATGATCCAATACTTTTTCTGTAACTACATCTATCAATTGAAGACTATGTTTACTCTGTCCGTTGTTGGTTACCGCTATCCATTTTTTTGCATGAGATACAGCGATATTTAGTGGCAGATCGCCCAGGGGCAATGACTTGCCTACAGGTGTTAAACTCCAGCCATTGGGCAGGCCGATTCTTTTGGCTTCGAGTGTAGTAAGTGTTTGTGCGTAAAAGCCTGTTGCAGTTAGCAAACAAACTATTACCAGTAAACTAATCTTTTTCATATAGTGTGTTTGTATAAAACGCAGTGATCAAATACCCGCAGCAAACTCTTCCGCTAGTCCGAAAGAAAGTGTCATGCCGGCGCCACCCAGTCCGTTCAGGATATATACACCCGGTTCAGGGTTCAATATTACTTCTGTTTCGCCATTTTTCATCTTTGGATAAATGCCGTTCCAGGATTGTACCAGTTGCCAGTCTTTGGTTACCATGAACCGCTCAAGATAACCGGTAATCAGTTGGTTGATATGTGCCCGGTCGAATGGATCAAACGTATGACCATATTCATGCGAATCGCCTACCGTCAATTCTCCGCTGTTATTCTGCGAAACCATCACATGGATTCCCCACTGGAGGTATTCGGCCATTTCAGCTTCATACCGTTTTTTCAGACCCGGTAAAGAAGGAGCCACTTGAAAACTGTGATAGTGGATCAGCGACAAACCACCGCATACCGAAGTACCGATCCGCCAATCCTTATTGCCGGTTGTATACCGGAGCATCTGCAGTTTACAGCGTGTGATGCCGGCTGCTGTAAACTGTTCAGGGTATAATGTTTCAAAATCAGCGCCACTGCAGATACAGATCAGATCCGCCTGCATGATCCGGTTACCCATATATACCTGCCCTGCTTCTACCCTGTTTACCTGCGTTTGCCAGAGAAAGCTGATATCTAAATATTCTGCGAGATAAGAAGGAATAGCTGTAATGGCTTCGCGGGGGTCTACGATCAGTTCTGTATCGCTGTACAACCCGCCCAGCAGAGATGGCGTATTTACACCAGAGAACTGCCTGCCGATCTGCGCTGCTGACAAAAGTTTTGTATTCCTGCCATTGGCAGAGAACCGATCATGCAGCTCCTGCAGCACCTGCCATTCATCCGTTTCATTGGCTACATGTAAACTACCCGCTTCATGGTACCACAGGCCAATACTATCTGCGATCTCTTTCCATATCTCCCTGCTTCTTACAGCACGGTTATACAGTTTCCCATCGGGCTGTCCTATTGGCCATACCATCCCGAAATTGCGGATCGAAGCACCTACTGCTTTTTCACTTCTTTCAATCACCGTAACCTGGTAGCCTTTCAGAGAAAGCGCCCTGGCAGTGGCCAGTCCAACAATACCTGCACCAATAACAATAGCTGATGGCTTATTCATATAGGATCAATTAAATAAGAGGTTATATTTTTTATGAAAGTATCCAAGTGCAAAAACCGTTGCAGCGATTCCCGCTACTGAAAGAAGAATCACACCATTGCTGTAAACGGTTGTCCAGGACAGGCTGGGATTAAAAATAGTTTTGGAAACGATCACTGCCACGCTGGCAAGATAACCGAAGGAATCAGCGAGATACATCAGGAAACCCACATTACCGGTTTGCCGGAAAGTTGCAATCATCCGGTCGAAAAGAATACAGTTAAAGGGAATATACCCGATATACAATCCCAAACCCACGCATGTCATCCACTGAAAGGGCGGCAGCAGATGCAAAACAAATAACAAAGAACTGATACCCGCAATCAGAAACCCTGCTACAATGATCCAGTGGGTGATCATAAATGCCTGCCGGTTATTTTTAATCAGCATCATACAGCTGATCAGGGCAAGTACCAATATGGTAATGGGTATTTCAGTAGCGGTAAATACAGAAGGTTGACTGCCAAAACCAAGTTCCTGCCAGATATCTGCCGCATAATTATCGCGGATATCCCGGAAAAGGGTGAGAAAAACATATATCACGATCAGTAACACAATACCAGTGCTGAACTGCCGGAAAAACTGTCTCCTTTCCTGCCGGTTCATGGGTTCGCGTGGCACCCGTGACTGTATGTCGGATGCGGAAGGAGGTGGTATGCGTTCCAGTAAAAAAACAAAGAGAAGTAATGGAAAGAGGAATACCAGTCCGGTTGCGAAAGGCAGCCATTGATCAGAGACATGAAAATCGATCACCAGCCATTTGGCCACCGATTTAACAAAACCAGATGAGAAGATAAAACTGACAGCGAGTGCGGCACCGATAAAATCAGTGGCTTTTCTCCCTTCTACATAAGAAAAGATCACACCCCAGATCATACCCAATGGGAAGCCGTTCACAAAAAGGAACAGCACATTCCAGGGTGCGGGCACCCAGGCAAACAAAAGCAGGGCCACCCATGAAATGGATACCAGCGTAAGGATTACCCTGCCCCTGCCCATTTTTTTTAATTCTGAAATAAAACGGATTCCATAAAACTTGCTCATCATATAGCCTAATACCTGACTAATGACCAGCGCATCTTTATAATGGATCCCCAACACAAGCGGTTCCTGTTCAAAACTCCCAACGGTAAAAGGTTTACGGAAAGCGTATACCGTTGCATAAGTAAGAAAAGTTACCACCGCGGCGTAAATGGCCACACGGGTATCCCTGTGTTTTCCAGCATCGGCCCTTCGGGAAAAAAAATGCATGTTTACAGAATGAATGCAGGTAATTCCTGCAATGAATCAATGATCGCATCGGGATGATAGTCTGATAACTGCTCACGGGTATAAGCGCCGGTGGTAACAGCGGCCACAAAACCACATCCGGCGTTTCGTCCTTCCTTCACGTCCACTTCTGTATCTCCTATTTTAACTACTTCTTTAGCATCTGCAATGCCGAGCTTCTGCATGACGGATTGGATCATATAGGGTTGGGGTCTTCCTTCCGGTACTTCATCACTGCAAATGATGGCGTTAATGAGCGGAGACTGATCCCAACCCAGTCTTTGCAGGATGGCATCTGTAATCACTCTTGTAAAACCGGTGTTCAGTGCTACTTGAATACCCCTTTCCTGTAACATCCCGAAAATTTCTTCTGCAAAGGGCAAAGGCTGCAGATCTGCATCTGTTTGATAGAAATCAACCATGATGCGGTTAAACCGGTTGTGAATCTTTTCAATCAGTGCAGTTTGTTCCGGGAGTGCAATCGCCGGTGCCTGTTTTACTACCATACGGGTAATCGCTTCTATTTTCCGGTAACCCATCAGCGTATTCACTTCTTCGATACTTACCACTATATTCTCTTCGGCCAATGCCTCTCTGAAAGCTTTGTTTACATTGCCTTTATCAGATACGGTAGTTCCTGCCATATCAAATACCACCAGTGTTGTTGTCATCTATGCGTTTGTTTTACTTTGTTCGGATAAGTGTTCCTGCATCAATACCCTGTAATGATCGAGCGATGGCAGCGGAACCTGTTCTTCTTTGGCCTGCTCATCCCAACGGCGTAAACGGATATAGAGATCGGCCAGGGGATCTGCTTCAAAGTTTTTTGCTTCTTCTTCTGTCATCACCCCGCCCTGGAAAACCAGTGTTTCCTTGCTTGCAGGAGATAACTGTTCGTAATAATCCGGATAACGACAGGTGAGATATCGTTTGGCATCTACATGCGAAGTCACCAGTTTGGCTATCTTTTCAGAAAATCCCTTTTGCCGCAGATAATCGGCTCCCAGTTTTTCATGATCCACTACCCCATAGCCATCCATCAGTTTTACTTCGGTAATATGTTCACACAAATGGCCGATGTCGTGAAAAAAAGCGGCCAGGATCACTTCTGTATCATATCCTTCTTTCTCTGCCAACTGCGCACACTGGCACATATGTTCGATCTGCGAAACGGGTTCGCCAATATAGTCTTCGCCGCCAAACTGCTCGTATAACGAAATCACTTCGTTTACCACCAGGTTGATCCGGTAAGCATCTGTATTCATGATTTTATTTTTATAAGCTGTACTGTAAAGAGAGCCATACATTTCTGCCAGCTCCATTGATGCCGCTTCCATGTGTTCGGTAATCGATGTTTCCGATATTCTGCATCCCTCCGCGAATGGAAAGGTATTTACCGGTATGTCCGGCATGCATATTTACAAGATACCATCCGGGAGTACCTCCCGCGGGAATCCGGTTATCATCCTTATCACCCTGGGCCAACCTGTTCTGCGTAGCTGCAGCCATGTTCTCAATGGCAACATACCATTGCTGATGCTGGTATTTTATCTGTGCCCTGCCATTCAATGGCGGAATCCGGCGCATGGGCTCCTGGGCAGACAAATTCTGTCCAAACAAATAAGTGGCACTCATATCAAAACTGAAGCTGGCAGATAACCGATGTTTCCATTCGAATTCTGCCCCCCGCAGGTAAGATTCCTGGCTATTCTGCTTGGTGTATACATTGTACCCATTTACCTGCTGACCCGGCACTTGTACCCGTGTAATGAGATTGGACAAATGCATATAAAAAACAGCTACCGATGTACTTAACTGCTGGTTCCGGAAGCGATACCCTAACTCTGTATGATAACTCTTCTCCGGTTTCAATCCGTAAGCGGGCACTTCATACCGGAAATCAACCAAACCCAGACTTCCCATATCATCAATATTGGGCGCACGGTAACCGGTACTGAATGAAACAAACAATCCAGCGCGTTGATTCAGCTGGTATCCGAGGGCCGCGTTGGTTACGAGTGAGGAAGGTCTGACGTTTACTTTTCCCAGGCTCCCGGGCGCTTTGCTGGTGTCGGTGATCTGAATATCCAGCAGGTTATATCGGATACCTCCCTCTATATTGAACTTACCGGCCTGCAGATGATGCAGTGTGTACAAGGAAAAATTCTGATTGGAAGCCCCGTCGGGATATAATCCTCTGAGCGATTGCATAGCCGTTCCATTTACCGGGTATTGGTACTTGGCACTGTTTACCTTATCATAATAATATTCAATACCCGAATTACTGTTCCAGCTTTTACCCCAACTTGAATAAAGATCTACCGTAGCCCCGGCGGTTTTTACCCGGTCCTTTTCCTCGAAACGGTTGGCATTTCCATTGCGGAGATAATCCCTCCTTTCAAAACTCTGTTGCAGTGAGAGTATGAGACTGACCGATTGCATCCAGGGTTTACCCGTTTGGGACTCCAGCTTCAGGTAACTCAGCGAGCGCTCCTGCGGTGAAAAAAAGTAGTAGGCATAGTTCTCCAGTTTTACCCGATGGTACAGGGGTACATTTTCCTGCCGTGTATATTGGTGCACCAGAGATACAGTGGTGGTGTTACCCAGTCTGAATTTCATCTTTGCATCAAAAGACTGTTCCGTATAACCAGAGGGTGATTGGCGTCCTGTGCTGTCTCCACCTACCAGGTCACCGAATTTACGGTTGGTATAACCTGCCGAAAAAACAAAGCCGGATGATTGGTAAGAAAATTCGCCTCTCCCGGTATATTCCATATCTGCAGAAACTGCTTTGCCAATTGCTTTCGCTTTAAAAGACCTGGCACCAAAATCAAGCTCGTGGCTGAATAAGTGGATCACCCCACCCATGGCATCCGAACCATATTGAACCGAACCGGCTCCTTTGATCACTTCCACTTTATCGATCGTGTACAGATCAATGGTATTGAGATATTGATTAGGGCCATACCTGAATGTGGAATTATTAAAACGGATTCCATCCAGCATAATCAGCGCCTGGTTACCGGTAAGTCCGCGCACAAATGCCGAACCTCCCCCATGATTGGTCTTCTGCACAAATACTCCTGCAGAACCCATCAGCAATTCCGGCGTGGTGCGTGCACCGGATTGGTGTATTTTTTGTGAGTCGATAGCTGTATAAGAATAGGGTAACAAATACCCCTCCATTGATTTACGCGTTGCTGTTACCACCACTGGATCAAGAAAAGCACTGGTATCTTTTTTGGCTCCGCCAATATCCTGTCCGAATGACCAAACGGGCAGCAGCAAAAAAGAAAATAATTTTTTGTAACACATACGCTTATTATTATTTTGTAAAAATCGATGGTATCGGATCTGCTACAGGATGTTCTGCAGTAAACCGCAAGCCCAGCAACCTAGCCAGCGTAGCGGCTATCTGTTGCTGATACAATTGCCCTGCTGTTGTCACTTCCCCGATGGCCCTGGTATCCGGACCGATTGCGGCGATCCAGATCTGGCCGGCATCTTCCACTTTCTGGCCATGGTGCCGCCATTCATCTTTCACTTTGTCTCCACGTCCATGATCGGTTGTAATCAGCAAGGTGGTTTTGTTGGCATAGTTCGGATCTGATTGCAGATAATGCCACAGATCAGCTATCATTTTATCCTGTGCGTGTGCCGCTTTCAGGTACTGGTCATACTCGCCACCATGCGCATAATCATCGGTCTCATCAAAAGCAATATACAAAGCCCGCGGCTTATATTCCTTCAGATATTCCCTCGCGGCAAGATAGGTAATTACATCCGGCCTCACCCCAATAGGCCTCGTGGTGAGATATTGCAGGTCATTAATCAGTTTCAGTTTCTCAGAAGGAAACAATAGAGAATCAGCATCCGCATTTACATAGATATTGCTGCGTTGTTTATTCAGTATATACGGAAAAGCATCCCAGGTAGCGAATGCGGCAATTTTTCCTTTAAAACCCGGTTGTTTCCCGATAAACTCGAGTACATGCGTATTCTTATTGGCAATTTTATCGTTTGAGTTGACCGTTATATCCGGGAAACCTGTAAAAATTTCATTGTAGCCCGGATAGGAAAATTTATAGGGATTCGCATTGTCTACTTTATTGTTGTATCGCCTGTTGCCATATAATTGGCCCTTTACTGCGATCTCAGACCAGAAAAAAGGAAACAGTTTCTTCCTTCGCTGTTCCAGGGTATCATTCCAGAAACGGCTGGAAGTACCGGCACTGTCTTTTGTATATTTCTTATTGTTCAGCAACTGAATATCGGCACCACCAAAAATTTCCTGCCAGCGCATTCCATCCAGGGTAACTACCACAATATTCTCTGTTTTGGTTTTCTGTGCCATAACAGGAATCACCTTCATGCAGATTGCGGTAGCCAATATACCTGCCAATAAAATCCTTTTCATTTTTTTATTTTAAAAAGTAAATAGGTAAGCGAAGCCCCGAAGGACTCCGCTCCTGAAAACTGCACCTATGCTATTTTAGCTGATCATTTGATGATCCACAGATCTGCATTAATATCATCCACCCCACCGGCAAACTGCCTTTGTAAGGCTTCCTGCAGATTCGTTTTATTGGTAGCGATCTCTGAGGTAGGATACTGAAAACGTTTAGCTATACGCTGACTGTTGCCGGTACCAGGACCGGTCAGAAAAACAGGTACACCAGTTCTTCTCCAGTTATAATAGGCTTCCCAACCACTGTTCTGGAAATAAGCCAGGTATTTCTGTAACAGGATCTGGTTCAGTCCCGCAGCGGTATTACCGGCATATTTTACAGTTGACTGGTTATAATACGCATTTTCATCGTAATTGATCACATACGTATTGTAATCATTGAGGGTACCACCGGGTTTCTGAAAATACACGGTATTGTTTCCGTTCACAATGCCATAGAAAGCAATAGAAGCATTGATCCCTTTTTTATACCAGCTTTCCGCATCACCTGTTATCCAGCCACGGTTAATGGCTTCGGCGATATTGAAACACATTTCTGCGTATCCCACCTGGATATTCGGTTCTGCTACATATGTACTGTAATAGCGTTTGCGGTTAATGAAAGAATATTCGCCATTACCGGCTTTTGTACTCATATCCGCCAGGTCTTCGCCGCTGCTGGCACCAACAAAGGCATTAAAAGACGTAGGTGCAATACCACCCGCTACTTTTTTGGCAGCAGGTTCTGCTGTTACAAACGTGCGTGGATCCTGCAAAGCAACCAGGTTGTTCAGGTAAGTGGCACTGGTGTTATAACGGGTAGCATCAAAGCCGAAATTATCCGGGTTGGTTGGATACTTATTGAAAGTGCTATTGTACACATACTGCAGGTTATCCGACAAACCGGTTAACAGCGGATACTTAGCCGGATCTGCCAGTGTTGCCGCAAATTTCTGTTTGATGGCCAGATCGGCATCGGCTTCCTTTTTGCTTAACGCAATCAATACACGCAGCTTAAAGGTATTCACCGCCTTCTGCCATTTCCTGATATCATTGCTGTAATAGTAATCTCCTGCCAGTGTGTTATCTCCTTTAGCAATCAGTTGTGCCAGATCGGTGTTGGTATCATCCAGCCATTTCAATACCTGTACAAAAATCTCTTTCTGTGTATTGTACTTGGGTGTGCCTACTGCCAGTCCTTTTACCGCATCGGTCAAAGGCAGATCACCCACACGCATAGTGAGATCATAATAGAAAAAAGCCCGGAAAAACTTGCCCAAAGCACCATACGGATTTTGTGCGGCGGCACCGATCTTGGTGGCTTCCTCTTCCATTTTCTGGATATTCTTCAGGGTATTATACGGGTTAAACGAAACGTTTGTCCAGTTGTACTCCTGGTTACCATAATAATTGTAATTACAGTTGCTGAACTGGTTCCAGCGGTGGGCCTGAGACCAGGCTCCCTGTGTAAAATCATTCTCTACGCCACCGAGTACCAGCGAAGGAGGTACACTTTCCGGGCGGTTGGTATCTATTTTCAGTTCATTAAATTTTTTGGTACAGCCCGTAGTAAAAGCTGTTGCCGCCAGTAATGAACAGATCAATATCTTTTTCATACAATGTAAGTTTGGGTTGATCAGAAAGTAAAGTTTAGATTAAATCCATAACGACGTGTAGTAGGTGTTTGCAGGTTAGAAGATGTCTGTCCGCCTGCATACTGGTCAATGTCCACATCTTTGAAACGGTTACCCTCTTTCATGAAATAAAGCAGGTTACGTCCTACAACCGATACCGTGGCTGATTTGAAAAATCCTTTCTTACCAAACATATCAGCCGGGATATTATAGGTCAGTACTACTTCGCGGAGTTTCAGGTAGGTTTTGCTGATCATGTTTCCTTCTGAGGTATTGTAATACCGGCTGATATAATCCTGCAGGAAGGTTTTTGTGGTATTCGCTGCAAATTTGAGATCGCCATAGTTGGTAACAGCTCCTGTAACCGGATCATATTTAATCGCCACACCGTTCGATACCGTGGCTCCTTCACCTACATAAGATTTTACGCCGAGGTAATCCTGGTAACGGGCTTCACCCATGGCTCCTTCAGTAGTTTCAATATGTCGTCCGCCGCGGAATGTCTGCTTACGTACATAATCTTCCATTACACCACCGATACGCCCATCAAACTGGAAAGAGAAAGTGAAACTTTTATAATTAAAACGGTTATTCAATCCCCATACCAGGTCCGGATCGGCATATCCACGGAACTGTGCTACCGGAGCTACAATCGGTCTTCCACCTGCGTCATTAATGATTTGTCCTTCTGGTGTTCTTACAAACGAACTTCCGTACACTTTATCCAGCCTGTCGCCTTTACGATAGAATGTATTCAGTACATCCACTCCCTCAGGTAATTCAGCCAGTGTTCTGCGGTATTTACTCAGGTTCAGCAATACGTCCCATGAGAAATCCTTACGCTTGATCGCCTGTCCACTGATAGAAATCTCAATACCGGTTGTCTTATTCTTCACCGCATTGGTGATAAAAGAATTATACCCGGTTGTCTGAGACAAAGGTTTATTATAGATCTGTGGTCCATCGATATTGGTATAATAAGCAATATCCAGACCAATACGATTCTTCAGGAACTTCATATCCAGACCCAGTTCCAGGGTAGTACGACTATCCGGACTGATAGCAGGATCGATCAGGTTATTGGGATAAGTGGCATAGGGCTGGTTATTATAGCCCAGAGCCGTGTTATAGGGTGTAGCCAGACCATACGTAGGCCCGTCATAAGAAGAAGTGTACTCACTGCCATAACCCAGCGGGTAACTGGCGTTAGGGGTAGCACCGATATAAGAAGTTACACTGGATCCGCCGCTTTTCACATTGGCATAAGAAGCCCTTGCTTTCAGGAAAGAAACGGCTTTAGGCAGAACGAGGTAATCAGACAGGATTGTATTACCTGATACAGAGGGATAGAAATACGACTCATTCAGCGTTGATAATTTATCTACCCTACCGGTGGTATTCAGGTTAAAATATTTACTCAGTGCTACGTCAAACGAGTAGTAGGCACTCATTACCCGCATATCACTTCCGAAATTATACGCTTTTACAGGATTGCGGCTATTGGCAAATGAATATACACCAGGTACATTCAGGTAATCGGTGGTAACAAAACTTGATTTATACGCAAAATTCCGAACGTTACCTCCCACAAAACCATTGACATTGATAACACCAAAACGGTTATTGTACTTGGCCATTAACTCTGTGTTGTTTTCAAACAGGTTACGTTTGTCTTCGCGGTAATCGCCCCTTCCCTCTTCTCTTCCATAAGGGTGAGCTGAGAATGGCATTTTTTCGGTACGCAGGATATCATAAGTGGTAACAGCGGTTCTGGCAACCAGTTCTGTATGGTTACCTATCTTCTGTGTTAGTGACACATACCCGTATACATCGGTTTTGTAGTGACCACGCAGCCACTCATACGCCATGAAATAAGGATTGTGGTAACGCTGGTATTCGGCATACACACTCTGAACACCCTCTTTACCAGGTTGCCAGTAATTGCGCATATCATCAATATTCCAGTCGGCACCACCCCAGATAGTGATATTATAGATCATACTGTTAGGGCCATAGTTCACATCCGGGAAATTGGGTGTGTACTG
>SCVK01000263.1 GCA_004297075.1 Chitinophagaceae bacterium | reverse complement strand
TAACCTTGCCCCTGAAGAGAATCAAAAAAATAGGCAACAACCAAAAACTATAATTTATGCTGTATATGTCCGATGTTATCGGGTATAAGAATAAAAGGAATAAAATAGCCGATCCTAACTGCTTTGGCTGCATAATTAATCAGATGCCTTTAAATATATCAACGCTTATGAGTAGGAATTATAAAACTTCTTGCAGGCTCTTTACAATATATTCAATTTCAGTTTTTGATATTTTGTTTGAACTGGGGAGGTGTATAGATCTTGCTGCTATATCTACAGCAACCGGGAACTGGTCATCGGAATAATTATCTTTCAGGTATAAGGCATGGTGTACCGGGTTGATCATGGGCCTGCATTCAACACCCTTTTCTTTCATCGCTTTGATCACTTCTTTCCTGTCGTATTTTTTATCAAGTGTGATCGTTGTTAACCAATGCACCGGGCTGCACCATTCTGCAAAAGGACGCAGTTTTATTCCTTGTACGGTTTTCAGAAGATCATAATAGGTATCCATCTGTGTTTTCCTGAGCGCCAGGATATCATCTACTCTTTCGAGCTGGGCCAGGCCGATAGCAGCCTGCATGTTGGTCATCCGGTAATTATATCCCAATGCCACATGTAAATATTTTTCGTTGGACGACATGCCATGATCCCTTAACTCCTTGCATGTGGTGGCCAGTAAAGGATCGTTGGTAAGCAGTGCACCACCTTCACCTGATGTAATGATCTTGTTTCCGAAAAAACTGAAGCAGGAAATATCACCAAAGGTTCCGAGCAATTTGCCTTTGTATTTTCCACCAATACATTCCGCATTGTCTTCAATCACTTTTAAATTATGGCGTTTTGCGATATCCATTATCTCGTCCATCGGTGCCGCATGGCCGAACTGGTGTACAACAATGATCGCTTTGGTTTTAGTCGTAATGCTTTTTTCGATCAGTTCAGGATTCATTGCGAGCGTGTCTGCATCAATATCCACCAGTTTCAGGGAAGCCCCTGAAAGAAGGATCATGTTGGCAGGTGCGATAAAAGTAAGATCAGGACAAAGAATTTCGTCACCCTCTCCCAGTCCCAACGCTTTAATAGCAAGGTGCAAAGCTGTTGTACAGTTGGAGGTAGCGATACCGAATCCCATACCGTGATAAGAAGCCAGTAATTTTTCGAAATCAAGAATATATTTACCCTGGCTCGAGATCCATACAGTGTCGATACAATCGATCAGGTATTTTCGTTCATTGCCTTCCAGGGATGGCTCGTATATAGGAATGGTTGTCATAATTTCTTTTTGTATTTGATTATGTAATCGGGTAATCTTTGTTATTGCCTACTTTTAACAGGAAGATTATTATTTGTTAAGAAAGAAAGTTGTAAAAACAGCTTCAGCAATTTTCCAGTCATCGATATCATCAATATCAACATTGCGCAGCTTAGGCAACGGCACAGGTATTACGCCATTGATGGTAACTTCTGTTTTGTAGCTGTCGTAATCTGTAAAGTATGAAGGCTTACCCCATCGCATATTGTTGATCGTTGTAAACGTGGGTGCAACAGTTTGCCTGTTGATCTGCGAGTCCAGCATGCCTTTCGGGAAATGAAAACGCAATAATCCGTCGTGCTCAAAACACTGGCGGAAGAACATGTAATCACCCGGTACTTTTACCGTATCCAATACCACTCTTTCAAAATTCGCACTTTTCGCAGCTTCAAATCCCTGCACTAAAAGTTCGTCGTTGATCAGTGGATTATTGGTGAGTATACAGATCCTGTGTGTATCATCGGTATATCCCAGCAGGTCAAAAATATACTTATGGGTATCAAACTGGTCCGATTTATCCTGTGCGAGGTAGTCAGGTCTGAGTCCCGGCACCGTAGCACCATAGCTTCTTCCTACGGCTGCAATATCTTCTGAATCGGTTGACAGGATAATATCATCAAATACACCGCTTGCTTTTGCAGCTTCGAGGATCCAGCCCAGCATGGGTTTTCCTGCAAAATCTTTGATGTTCTTACCCGGAATTCCTTTTGAGCCTCCGCGGCAACAGATAAGGGCTACTGTTTTAAATTTGTTATTCATGAGTATAGTGCTGTTTCTATTTTTTTGCTACTACAATATAAGTTTCACCTGCAACCGTATCGGTAAAGCCATTGTAGATCTCTATTGATCTGAAATTGGCTTTTTCGAGCATCCCGTGGATAACACTGCGTGGGTAAGGCTTTAATATATTGATGAATGAAGAACGGTTCATTGTATTTCTTTCAAAAAACAATTTCTCCCAACGCAGGTTTTTTTCTGCGTCATATAAAATTTTAGCCAGTACAAATTCGAAAGGATCAGACGCGGGGAATTCTTCCCATGAAAGAACAATATTGTTTTTTGCATCTTTTATCTGTTTATCAAAATCTGCAAAATCTCTCAGTTCAAGTATAATAGATCCGCCTGGACGCAA
>SCVK01000262.1 GCA_004297075.1 Chitinophagaceae bacterium | reverse complement strand
GCTTCTGTTTGTCCGTTAATAGTGATGGGGGTAGTATAGTCACTGCTGATACCATCGCGATACATCCAGCTTTTTGTCTGGTTATACAGATGACTCCCATTTACCCAATCCCACTGCATACTGAACGTCAAATATCCTTTATAACTGAAATTGTTGATGAAGCCCATGTTGAACTTAGGGTTGGGATCACCAAATGCATACTGACCTGCTGTATTAACCGGACGTTTGGTAGTTTTATCCACCACATATCCGTTACTGGCAATTTCATAATTGCCCTGATTAGCTTTCGGAATTACCGGCTGGCCGGTACTTGGTTCAATCTGGTCAACTGATTTCAGCATCAGGAATCCGAATAACTGGCCGATTTTCAGGCCTGGCTTCAGGGTAATATTGGAACTACCTGCAGCAGAAGTTACTACCACATCCGCTCCGGTTACACTGGTGATCTCAGATGACTGCTTAGAGAAAATAGTGGTGAAATCCCATGTGAAATCTTTCTTAGTCAATACATTCAGGTTCAAGGATGCCTGAATACCATTAGACCCCAGGCCAAATGCATTGTTCAATACGCTACCCACACCGGTTGAAGGTGCAGCATCTACCTGGTAGATGGCATTGTCTGTATTTCTCTTCCAGTAGGTGAAAGACAAAGACGCATTTCTTAACCAGGATCCTTTCAGCAGGTTCACACCCAGATCAAATCCAAACTCACGCTCTTTGGAGATCTCCACGTTCAGCGCAGGGTTAGGACTGGAAGTTGGGAAACGGAACACACTGTTTTGTCCGAGGTTGGAAGCACCGAGTACGGGGAAACGCTGGAAGGCACCCGGCTGGATACCCGCTTCACCATAGGCGGCCCTGATCTTGAAATCAGTGATCACATTGGAGATCTTGCCATCTTCCCAGAATTTAAATTTCGAAATATTCAGGAACGCATCTCCTCTTGGGAAAGTCTGTGCATTGGCACCACTTCCGAAAGCTGATGAATAGTCGCTTCTTACACCCACAGATACACCCGCCAGATCAGCCCACTCAAAACGCTGGTTAGCAAGGAAACCGTACGTGATAAAAGGTTCTGTATAATCCTGAATTACTTTGTATACCGCAGCCTGGCTGGCATTCCATGGATAATATCCAGGTGCATCATATCCATAAGCAGAGAATACTTTGTAGTTATTTTTCCGGTAATCAAAAGCCGCAGTAGTAGTGGTTCTGATCGGTACTTTCAGGTTAAAGTCTTTTTCAAAATCTGTGCGGATAGTAGCCGTACCGATAAAGTTCTGGAAAGTAGTACGCTCTACATAGTTATCGATCTCACCGGTATTGGCAGCCGTTGCGTTCGGGTTGAAATTGCCGAACCAGAACTGCCAGTAATCTGCATTTTTATTGGCTATCTGATCTTCGTAACGATAAGTTGTGTTGTCGTTACGTACGTTCAGGCTATACTTTGCATCCAGCTCAACAAAACGGTTGAGGCGGTAGTTCAGGTTTAAACTCTGGAGAAGATCAATTTTATTGATCAATGTACTTGAATACTGGTTCTCGTAATTGGGGTTATAACCGTTTACACCCGCTGCATCACCAAAATAAACGCCGTAGTTACCATCTGCATCCTGAAAATCATAGTTGGCAAAAGGGCGGGTATTGTTCAATGCGAACAGGATACCACGGCCACTCTGCTGGTTCAGGGTATTCTTGGTGTATACCAACTGTGTTAAGCTGGTTAATTTCAGGTTTTTGGCCAACTCAATGCCCAACTTGGCTGTCAGGTTGGTACGGGCATAGTCACCCAGTTTTTTGAAGTTGGAATTTTGCTTATTGTGTGAAACAGATAACAAGAAGTCTACTTTATCCCTGCTACCCGAAATAGTTACTGAATTATTCACTACATATCCTTTCTGGAAGAACATTTTATAGTGATCATAGAACTGCAGGTTTTTATCGTATGCTTTATTGGCAAAACTTGTAACACTTAATGCGTTGTACTGAACATTGGCATCATACGTACTGTAGATAGGATCAAAAACCAAAGGTTGCCCATTTGCTTTAATTACATTGTTACTGGCATCAGTAACAAATGCATGTTTATCAGCTTTTCTTACATTACCTACATTCAAGAGTTCATTAGTGGTAATGCTGCTGCTGACATCGATATTCAGTTTACCGGCTTTCGCTTTTTTGGTGAACAGTTGAATAACACCGTTAGCACCCTGGGCACCATACAGCGAAGCAGCAGCTGCACCCTGCACCACCTCTACTCTTTCAATAATATTTACATCGATCGAGTTCAGGTCAGTAGCACCCACCTGCAATCCATCTAACAGAATCATCGGGAAGGTTCCACCCTGGATGGTATTGATACCACGCAGCAGGATATTCAGCGGCTGACCGGGGTTACCATTGGTAGAAGAGATCTGCGCACCGGCTACCTGGCCCACCAGTTGCTGACCAACATCGCCTGAAGGCACTTTCGCCTGGTTACCCAGGTTAACAGATTCTACGGCAATACCCAGTTTTTTCTTACTGGTGGCAGCACCTACTCCCGTTACCACCACTTCGCTCAAAGAACGAATATCGGTAAGCAGCTGAACCATCAGGTTGGAAGAAGTAGCGGCAATGGTCTTGTTTTCAAAACCCAGGGCTGAAATCACCAGCGTTGCGCCGTTTTTTACTTTGATAGAAAAAGCGCCGTCATTGCCGGCACTAACACCATTTTTGGTGCCTTTCTCTAAAACAGTGGCTCCAGCTACAGGAGACCCCTTGTCGTCTACAACCTTACCGGTTATAGTTGCCTGCGCATAGCCGACCAGTATGGCCATAGCATAAGCGCAAACTGTCATTAGCAGTTTTTTTCTCATGTTGTTATTTTTTTTAATGTAACCGTTTATCAGTCATTACGACCACCTAAGTAAAAGAAAAGCTGCACAACATCCCGTTCATGATTGGCATTTTAAGGTTATTTTAATCCTAATGCTTTGTTAAAAAGAGGGGTTATTTCAGGGTAAAACGAAGAAATTTACCGGTGAATGGCATTTTTTAACGGATATTTTTCCCATACTGAATTCCGGCGAAATCTCCTCCCTGCTTTATTTTCGTCATTTTTATTCCCCATTTCTATGTCATACATAAAAAAGATTTGCAGGTGGAAATATTCAAAAAAAACGAGCAACTAAGCGTAATTATATATATTGATTTTATTTAACTATGTTATTCCTCTTTTTCGCCCCCCAACCGATTTTTAAATGGAGAAGAAGCTGCGGAATAGAACAAAGTGGAAAAGAACTGCATCATATAAAATAAAAACTAATATAATTATGAGGTATACTTAACCAGCTCAGAATCATCTGCTTATTTACAAATGGTCTAACCAGGACTGGTGGGGCCCAAAAAATGACTATTATCAACTAATTGATTATCAAAGATTTATAATTTAAAAAGAGGGCTACCCTCCCAGCCAACAACGACTTTCGGAGAAGGATATTTTATGCACAGGGTCAAAAAATAATTTTGGAATCTGCCCCATTATTGTAATTTAGTGGAAGAATTTAATGGGTTAGTAAGTAACGGGGTCAACAGCAATGTTGGCCCTTTTACGTTTTATA
>SCVK01000261.1 GCA_004297075.1 Chitinophagaceae bacterium | reverse complement strand
CCGTACCTTTGCAGCCTTAAAATTTTACATGGAAATAAGAAACATTGCCATTATTGCGCACGTAGATCATGGCAAAACAACATTGGTAGACAGGATTTTACAAACTACCAAGGTATTCAGGGACAACCAGGATACCGGAGAACTGATTATGGACAGCAACGATCTGGAGCGGGAGCGTGGTATCACGATCTTCAGTAAGAACGCGGCTGTTACCTATAATGGTGTTAAGATTAATGTAATTGATACACCCGGCCACAGTGATTTTGGTGGTGAGGTAGAGCGTGTACTGAAAATGGCCGACGGGGTAATTCTGCTCGTGGATGCGTTTGAAGGACCCATGCCGCAAACCCGTTTTGTACTGCAGAAAGCCTTACAACTGAACCTGCACCCGATCGTGGTGATTAACAAAGTGGACAAACCTAACTGCCGTCCGGATGAAGTGCATGATGCCGTTTTCGAATTGTTCTTTAACCTGGATGCAACCGAAGAGCAGCTGAACTTCCCTACCTTTTATGGTAGTGGTAAAAATGGCTGGTTCAATGATAGTCTTACCCAAACAGAAGATATCCTTCCGCTGATGGATGGTATCATCAAACATGTACCGGCTCCTAAAGTAAACGAAGGGTACCTGCAGATGCAGATCACTTCTCTGGATTACTCTTCTTTCCTGGGTCGTATCGCCATTGGTAAAGTAACCCGCGGTACCATCAAGGAAAACCAGCCGATTGCACTGGTGCAGGCAGATGGCTCTGTGAAGAAAAGCCGTGTAAAAGAATTGTATGTATTTGAAGGAATGGGCAAGCGTAAAGTAACCGAAGTAATTGCCGGTGATCTTTGTGCGGTGGTTGGACTGGAAGACTTTACCATTGGAGATACCATTGCCGATATAGATAACCCGGAAGGATTACCTGTGATCAGCGTGGATGAACCCACCATGAGTATGACTTTCAGCATCAACAACTCGCCTTTCTTTGGTAAGGATGGTAAGTTTGTAACCTCACGCCACCTGCGTGACCGTTTGATGAAAGAAACTGAAAAAAACCTGGCGCTTCGTGTAGAAGATACCGACAGTGCGGATAGCTTTAATGTATTTGGTCGTGGTATTCTACACCTGGGTATCCTGGTAGAAACCATGCGCAGGGAAGGATATGAGTTAACCGTGGGTAACCCACAGGTACTCGTAAAAACCATCGACGGTAAAAAGCACGAACCTTATGAGAACCTGGTAGTAGACGTACCTGCTGAGTTCAGCGGTAAAGTGATCGACCTGGTTACCCAGAAAAAAGGCGAAATGCAGATCATGGAAAGTAAGGGCGAAATGCAGCACCTTGAATTTGAAATTCCTTCAAGAGGTCTGATCGGTTTACGTTCACAGATGCTGACCAATACGGCTGGTGAAGCAGTAATGGCCCACCGTTTCCTGGAATACAAACCCTGGAAAGGCCCCATCCCCGGCAGAAATAATGGGGTACTGATCGCCAAATTCGGCGGAACCACTACGGCTTATTCTATTGATAAGCTGCAGGACAGGGGTAGTTTCTTTGTTGATCCCGGAGAAGAAGTATATGTGGGTCAGGTGATTGCCGAGCATATCAAACCAGGCGATCTGAATGTGAATGCGGTGGAGATGAAGAAACTGACCAACCACCGTGCAAGCGGTAGTGATGATGCGGTTCGGATCACCCCTAAATTGCAGTTTACCCTGGAAGAGTGTATGGAATATATTCAGCAGGACGAGTGTATCGAGGTTACGCCTAAAAACATCCGCATGCGTAAAACCATACTGAACGAAGATGACCGTAAGAAGAGCAGTAAGAGTATGCAAAGTGAAGCGGTAGGATAAAACCTCCGTTCTAAATAGAATCAGAGCCATCCTGTGTAATAGCAGGGTGGCTTTTTTGTTGTGTGAGGTCGTTCTGCAACAAATGATTGGTGCTGCAATTATCTCCGTCGCAGCAGGGTAATGCATTGGTGTAACATACCGGGCACTGGTAATGACCATGCACGTGCACCAGTTGCACCAGGTGTCCGCAGAACAGGCATTGTTGGGGTTGCATAGGCTAAAATTAACATAATCCTGAATGAAGATGAAGGAAAATGAACATATAGGGCATACTGTGTAAAGCAATAGGATACATTTCAATATCTTATATTAAAGTACCACTCATCAAAAATAAACGGTGTTATTATCTGGTATAGATATATTCATATAGATATATATCATATATGAAAATAATAGTTGTAATTTTTTTTATCGCCTCTTTTACGGCTTGTGCGCAAGAGAATACTTCTTCTTACTGGCCCACTAATCAAAAAGAGATTAAATTTTCCGGAATCGTTATTCCTGCATCGCTAACAAGCTTGCAGGAGGAGAATCTCAATATTCTCTGCAGAGTATGGGGGTTTCTTAAATATTTCCATCCTAAAGTAGCTGGTGGCAAAGTAAATGCAGACAAGGCGCTATTTATTATTATCCTTGATGTATTAAATGCCCCGAATAAAGATTCATTACAACATCTATTATTTAATTGGGTAAATCAATTGGGTGCTGTTTCCTCATCAGGTACAAACGAAACTGCCAAGAACGTATTTATCGAACCAACAATGCATTGGTTGGGAAAAGATTATTTGATTACCGGAAAATTAAGGATGCAGTTGCTAAATATTTTTCAAAACAGACATGTGGGAAATGGGTACTACGTGAAAAAAAAACCTGTTGGCAATCTTGATTTTTCAAAGGAATTCAGATACAGGAAAATAAAAGGAGAAGATGCTGGAATGCGATTATTGGCACTTTTCCGATACTGGAATATTGTAGAGTATTATTTTCCTTCCAAATATTTAACAGCCGATAATTGGGATGCGACCTTGAAAAAATTTATCCCAAAGTTTGCAGTAAGTCAAACAGATAGTGTCTATCGGATGACTTGTTACGAATTGGTAGCCTCAATACATGATAGCCATGCAGCAGGGACAGGTAACGATGAAGTATCTCAAAAATACCGGGGCGAATATATTCTGCCCGCAGTTTTAAAAGAGGTTGAAGATAAAATTATTGTTGTATGCATTCACGATACTTTACAAAATGAATATGGCCTGAAGATTAGTGATGAAATTATAGCCATTAACGGGCAACCTATTCAAAATCTTATTGAATCAATAAAACCTTATATATCTGGTTCAAACAATACAGCATTAATCAAGTTTGCGTTGTATAAGTTAGGAATGTCTCAGATGTCGCAAAATAAACTGACTATTGGACGGGGAAATGAAGTAAAAGAAATACAGGTTCAATATATGCCCATTAGTAAGCTCTATGCTACTAAGAGATGGTTTTCTTGTATGTACAACTATCCTATGTACAAAAAACTTGATGCAGATATTGGTTATATAAATTTAGGAAAGATAAAAAAGGATTCATTATCTGTAATTTTCAATGATTTTTTATCAACGAAGGGAATTATTATTGATATCCGTAATTACCCATCTGAATTTATGCCGTTTGAACTAGGTAAATATTTAAAACCAAACCCTTCCATTTTTGCCAATATTGCAAAACCTGATCTTTCATTGCCTGGAAGATTTATTAAATTTGATCCAATCGTTAATGGGGAATCAAATCCTAATTATTATAAAGGAAGAATAGTAATCCTGGTTGACGATGAATCAATGAGTCAGTCAGAATATACAGCTATGGCATTACGTTCAGCTCCGAATGCCATTGTAATCGGTAGTCAAACAATGGGAGCTGATGGAGATATTAGCTTGGTTTTTATGCCTGGCGGCATCGTTACAGTAATAAGTGGGTTGGGTATATATTATCCTGATTGGAAGCCAACCCAAGGAAAAGGTATTGATGTTGATATTGAGATCAAACCTACGATTAAGGGAATAGGTATTGGGAAAGATGAAATTTTAGAGGCTGCTACAAAATACATAAAAGAGAATCCCGTTAAAAATTACTAGTTTAAGGGAGTAGCCCAGGTGTCCGCAGAACAGGCATTGTTGGGCTTGCATGGGTTGAAAATAGGAATTTTTATTTCGATAAGAGAGGAACAAAAAAAAAGACAGGAAAAAGTGAGAGTGGCCCTTGTTTTCTTTTTCTCTCCTGTCGTTCTTTTATTGAAACCACCAGCGGTCAATACAGGCATAAAAAAACCACAGCCATTGATCACTCAATAGCTGTGGCGGAATAAAAGTGTTGGTGTAATTAGCTTTTGCTTACTACCACGTCTTCGATCACCTGGGTTTTGATGTTCACTTCAAACCTTTGTTTGAAAGATTCTTTACCGTCTTCGATCAGGAAGGTCAGTTTGCTTACTTCAGATTTTGGCAATTTGAAAGTTTTGTCAAATTGTTTGTCGCCATAAAATCCTTTGAAGATACTTTCTCCGTTCTCGTCCAGTACGGTCAGGTTAAACGTGTTACCGGTAGGGTTGCTGTATTTTACGTTGAAAGATAACTGGTTGTATTTATCAACACCGGTGTACTTTACTTCTACTTTATCTGAAGCTACGTTAGTGGTGCTAACGGTTGCAGCATTGGCAGAAAGAAAAAGCGCAGCGGCTAACAGGTTGCCTAAGAAAAATCTTTTTGCGATGGTCTGAATGGATGTCTGTTTCATAGTGTTCTCAATTTTAATTTGAAATAATTAAATGAATGTTTGTGTAAAGGGCATAACATAGCCCAATGGCGCACAAAAGAAATTTACATGGGATCAAAGCAATCAGAAGAATACAGGGGCTACCGTAACGGTGGAGTGAATTGGCAAATTCAACAATAGATGTACATCAAAACCCGTATGTATACAAGTTAATACGGGAAAGTAAAAAAGGTAACCCTTTGCGTACTGTTAACACAATGTTACCGATTTGACAAACTAACGTTCGTTTTTAATTCATCTCTGTGTTGAAAAAAATATTTGTTTCAACACAGAGGTACAGAGAACACGGAGCTGCACAGAGATGAATCAGGCAACGGGTTTATTCAGTGTTTGCCAGAGAAGATCTTTCAGTTCTGTTAATCCTTTATTGGTAAGAGAAGAAATAAACAGATGTGGGACGTTGGCAGGTAATTCTTTACTGATGGCTTCTTTTAATTCATCATCCAGCATATCGCTTTTACTCACAGCGATGATAAAATCTTTCTGCAGCATTTCCGGATTGTACTCTTCGAGTTCCTTGCGCAGAATCTCGAATTCTTTTCCATGATCGGCACTATCGGCAGGAATTAAAAACAGTAATACAGAGTTTCGTTCTATATGGCGCAGAAAGCGATGTCCCAAACCTTTTCCTTCTGCCGCTCCTTCAATGATACCCGGCAGATCGGCAATACAGAACGATTTATTATCGCGGTATTCTACCATGCCCAGTTGCGGAATCAGCGTAGTAAATGCGTAGTTGGCAATTTTAGGTTTGGCAGCCGTGATCACTGATAAAAGTGTGGATTTACCTGCATTGGGAAATCCTACCAGGCCTACATCGGCCAGTACTTTCAGCTCCAGGTTTTTCCAGCCTTCCACACCGGGTTCGCCGGGTTGCGAATGTTCGGGTACCTGGTTGGTGGGTGTGGCAAAATGGCTGTTACCCTGTCCGCCGCGGCCACCCTTCATCCAGATCACTTCCTGTCCGTCTTCGAGGATCTCCACTTCCTTTTCCCCGGTTTCCTCATCGCGGGCCACTGTTCCCAGGGGAACATCTATATAAATATCTTTTCCGTCGCGGCCGGTACAGTTGTTCTTGCTGCCGTTCTCGCCGTTCTCGGCCAATACATTTTTAAAATAACGTAAGTGCAGTAAGGTCCAAAGATTGCTGTTGCCACGCAGGATAATATGTCCCCCTCTGCCGCCATCGCCACCATCGGGTCCGCCCATGGCGGTTAATTTGTTACGCATAAAATGGGTAACACCCTGTCCGCCGTGACCACTGCGGGCAAAAATGCGGATATAATCTATGAAGTTGTTTCTTTCTGACACGGTAATTTTATTAGCTGCAAATGTACGCCAATGTTATTTGTCAGGCGTTTCTCTTAATTCATTCCAGGTAGGGTAACTGTTGGGTTGGCCCGGAAGGTTAGGGGGGATTTGCCTGAGTGGTTCCACTTGCTGCCAGTGTTCCTGCATGTCTTTGGGCAGGGCCTGGTACAGTTGGGTGCCCGCTGTTTTCCAGCGGATCATCTCATCGCTCACTTCCTTGATCTTTTTGGCAGGATTACCCACAATGAGGCTACGGCGTTCAAATGTTTCATCGGCCTTGATAAAACTCAAAGCGCCCACAATGCATTCCTCTTCCAGCACCACCCGATCCATGATCAC
>SCVK01000434.1 GCA_004297075.1 Chitinophagaceae bacterium | reverse complement strand
GCGCACCGCCCACAGGATCACATCACCCTGGAAATGGCGCCACTTGAAATCCGTCATCGTTCCGTCCGTCCAATCTCCGCCAAGCATGCTCAAGCTTCACGATTTTTGCAACAGAGCCCTGGCGGGCAAGACGCGCACGGGCTAAGTACCGACCATATGCCCTAGACAGCCTGAGAACGCAGAGATTCGACGCTTCGCTACCCCCTTGTGGATGTGCGGGCATGACCCGGGGCCACATTGCTGGCCAAGTTTTCAAACCTTCACCGTACCAACTTTCTGAGGAGCGCTTCCATGCTGCCGCAACTGCACCGCCAACCCTGGATGGACAGCGACATCGAGACCTTTCGCGACCAGGTTCGCCGCTACATCGCCGCCGAAATGGCGCCGAAGTTGCCTGGCTGGCGCGAGCAGGGCTACATCCCGCGCGAAACCTGGCGGCCCTTCGGCGAAATGGGCTTTCTGCTGCCCGAAATGCCAGAGGCTTACGGCGGCGCCAGTGCCAGCATCGCCTACCAACTGGTGGTGCAGGACGAGCTGACCAAGGCCGAAATGCCCAACAACGTCACGGTGCACAGCATCGCCTCGCATTACATCATGGACTTCGGCACCGAGGCACAGAAGCAGCGCTGGCTGCCCAAGCTGAACAACGGCGAGATGCTGGCCGGCATCGCGATGACCGAGCCAAGCTGTGGAACGGATCTCAAGGCCATCGCCACCCGCGCGCGTCGCGATGGCGACCACTACGTGATCGACGGCGCCAAGACCTTCATCACCAATGGCTTCACCTGCAACCTGCTGATCGTGGTTGCGCGCACCGGCGAAGCGGGGAGCCGGGGCTTGTCGCTGATCGTGGTGGAGACCGAAAACCTACCCGGGTTTCGCGTGGGCCGCCTACTCGAAAAGATCGGCATGCCGGCGTCGGACACGGCCGAACTCTTCTTCGACGAGGTGCGTGTGCCGGTTGACCAGTTGCTGGGGGGCGTCGAAGGCCATGGATTCAAGCAGTTGATGAGCCAGCTGCCCTACGAGCGGATGTCCATCGCGGTGCCAGCGGCGGCCGTCATCGACCGAGCCCTGGAGCTGACCATCGAATACACAAAGGAGCGCAAGATCTTCGGCGCGCCGTTGTTCGACATGCAGACCACGCGCCACAAGCTGGCCGAGCTGGCCACCATCGCCCACGTGGTGCGCACCTTCGTCAACGACTGCACGCAGCGGCTGCTGGACAGAACGCTCGACGACGAGGCTGCGTACATGGCTAAGTGGTGGTGCACAGAACAGCAGTGCCGTGTGACCGACGAATGCTTGCAGTTGTTCGGCGGCTATGGCTTCATGGCCGAGTACCCGATCGCGCGCATGTACGCGGCCTCGCGCGTGCAGAAGATCTACGGCGGCGCGAACGAGGTCATGAAGGAACTGATCGCGAGGAAGCTGTGAACGCGCCGCACACGCTGCGGACGCCGCTAAACGGCATCCGCGTGGTGGAGTTCGAGGGCCTCGGGCCGGGCCCGCTGGCCGCCATGATGCTGGCCGACATGGGCGCCGAGGTGATCGTGCTGACACGGGCCGAGCAGGCTGCTGGAGCGCAGCTGCTGGGCGGAGCGGCGAGGAATCCGCTACACCGCGGCAAGACAGTCGAGGTCATAGACCTGAAGTCGGCCGACGGCAAGGTGCGCGCTCTGGCGCTGATCGCCCAGGCCGACGCCCTGATCGAGGGCTATCGCCCAGGTGTGATGGAGCGGCTGGGCCTCGGTCCCGCCGAATGCGCTGCGCGCAACCCCCGGTTGGTCTACGGCCGGATGACGGGCTGGGGCCAGGACGGCCCGCTCGCCCAGGCCGCTGGCCATGACCTGAACTATGTCGCGTTGACGGGCTTGCTGTCGCTGTCTGCGCGGAGGGGGCAGGCGCCTATCGTGCCGCCCTCGGTACTCGGGGACGCGACGGGGGCGCTGGGCCTTGCCTTTGGCGTCGCCTGTGCGTTGGTCGATTCGCGCGCCACCGGTCAAGGCAGGGTCGTGGACGCGGCAATAGTCGACATCGTGGCCATGCTGGGCACGCTGGTGCACTGGATTCGCGCCAATGGGCAGATCGATGGCGCGCAGCCGAGTCCGTTTCACGATTCGCCATTCTATGACGTGTATGCCTGCGCCGACGGCGGCTTCATCAGCCTCGCGGCGGTAGAGCCCGCATTCCACGCACTGCTGCTGTCAAAGCTGGGCCTGACGGACGTCAACCCTGCCGAGCAGTACGAAACTGCGAAGTGGCCAGCGCTGAAGGAGCGCATCGTGGCCCTTATCCGCAGCAGGCCCCGGGCGCACTGGTGCGAATTGCTCGAAGGCAGCGACGCCTGCTTTGCGCCTGTGCTCAGCTTGGCCGAGTCAGTTCGGCATCCGCACAACGCGGCAAGGGGCATCTACCAATCCACCCCCTCCGGCGCCATCGAAGCGGCTCCGGCCCCACGGTTCCAGGCTCTCAACGCAACCACTCAGGAGACAAAGAAATGACAGCTACCACCCAGCTCGTTCGCGGATGCCCGTCCACCACGGGTAACGAGCGCCAGCTCAACACTACGACGCTGATCCGGCACGCCGCGCGCACCCACGGGGACCAGGAGATCGTCTACCGCACACCCGATGGTGGCTGGGATCGCTACACCTATGCCGAGTGCTACGCGCGCGTCTGCCGCAGTGCCAATGCACTGCGCGCACTAGGCGTCGAGCCGGGCGACCGGGTCGGCATCCTAGACTGGAATAGTCGGCGCCACTTCGAGCTGTACTGGTCCATCCCCGGCCTGGGCGCGGTCATGCTGCAGATGAACCTGCGCCTAGGCGCTGAGGACTTGGGCTATGTGGTTGGCCACAGCAAGGTGTCTTACGTCTGCGTGGACGAGTCCTTGCTGCCGATCGCCGAATCCGTTGCAGCGAACTCCCCCCAGATCAAGGGCTGGATCGTCATGACCGACAAGCCGCTGGACCAGATCAAGACCACGCTGAAGCCGCTGCTGCACTATGAAGACCTGCTGGCCGCTGCCGACACGAAGATCGACTGGCCCGAGATTGACGAAACCTCGGCTTACAGCGCCTGCTATACCACCGGCACCACAGGCAAGCCCAAGGGCGTGTACTACTCGCACCGCGGCATCTACTTGCACTCCACGGCCATGGCCACTAATTTGGGCATGACGCTGGACGACTGCGTCATGCTCATCACGCCCATGTTCCACGGGCAGTGCTGGGGCCTGCCACAGGCCGCCACGCTGCTGGCCGACAAGATCGTGCTGCCTGGCCGCTACGCTGCCGAAGACACCAAGCCGCTGGTTGACGCCATGATCGCCGAGGGTGTGACCATCACCAATGGCGCGCCGGCCATCTTCCAACCGATGCTGCAGTACATCGAGACGATGCCGGTCAAGCCGGACTTTGGCCGCATGCGCATGCTGTCTGGTGCCTCCGAGCCACCGCTGTCGATGATGATCGGTTTCTACAACCTCACGGGCGCTGAGGTGGTGCACGCCTACGGCGCCACCGAAGCCACTACGCTGGTGACCGTCAACCGTCTCAAGCCCACGCTGAGTAACCGCTTGACCCAGGAGGAGCGGTGGAATCTCAAGCGCAAGCAGGGCCTGGTCCTGACTGGCGTGGACATCCGCATCCTAAATGCCAACGACCAGGACCTGCCGCACGACGGCCAGTCGGCCGGAGAGATTTGCCTGCGCGGCCCCTGGATCACGACCAGCTACCACGACATGCCCGATTCTGGTGATCGCTTCTTGGTGGGCGGGTGGTGGCGCTCGGGCGATGTCGGCACGGTGGACGAGAACGGCTACCTCAAGGTCACTGACCGCATCAAGGACGTGATCAAGAGCGGCGGCGAATGGATTTCTTCCATCGACATGGAAAACCTGCTCATGGGCCATTCCGCCGTGCGTGATGCCGCGGTGGTCGGCATTCCTCATGCGAAGTGGCAGGAAAGGCCGCTGGCCCTGGTGGTGCTGAAGCCCGGCCAGCAGGCAACCCAGGAACAACTGCAGGAACACCTATCCAGCGCCTTCGCAAAGTGGCAGTTGCCCGATCAGGTCCTGTTTGTCGAAGCCATCCCCAAGACCAGCGTCGGCAAGCTCGACAAGAAGCGCATACGCGCCGAGCATGCGGGCCGCTACGCAGAGTGAGCCAACCTTTTTCTACAGGAGAACAACATGAATGACCATGAACCCGTCATCGTCGGTGCTCTGCGCACCCCGGTGGGCAAACGCGGTGGGCGCCTGCAGAAATGGCACCCCGTCGATCTGCTGGGCGAGACGCTACGCCAACTGGTCGAGCGCTCCGGCGTCAACCCCGCAGATCTGGACGATGTGATCGTTGGCTGCGTGCTGCAGTGGGATCAACAGCACGGCAACCTGGGACGTCATGCCGTATTGGCAGCGGGACTGCCCGAATCCGTCCCGGCTGTGACGGTTGACCGGCAATGCGGCTCCGGCCAGCAAGCGGTCAGCTTTGCCGTGCACGGTATCCAGGCTGGTGCCTACCAACTGGTTATCGGGGCCGGGGTGGAGTCGATGTCGCAGGCTCCCATGCCACCTTCGTTCAAGCCCGGCGCGCCGCTGGGCTCGCAATACAGCCCGCGCGAACTGGCGCGCTACCAGGACAACCCGCTGCTGCCGCAAGGCGTCTCGTCGGAGTTGATGAACAAGCGCTTCGGCCTCACGCGCGAGGCCCTGGACGCTTTCGCCGTGCGCAGCCATCGGCGCGCCATCGCGGCATCGCAGGCCGGCCGTGTCCAAGATCAACTGGTGCGGCTGAACGAGGACCCGGCCGACCCGGACAGCCCGATCATCACCGCCGATGAGGGCATGCGCGCGGACCCCAACCTCGAAAAGATGGCCACGCTCAAGCCCGTGTTTTCCGCAGACGGCGCCACCACGGCCGCCAACTCGTCGCAGATCAGCGATGGAGCCGCTGCGCTGCTGATCGCCAGCCGCGCCTATGCCAAACAGCATGGCCTGGTGCCGCGAGCGCGCTTCGTCAGCACTGCCGTGGCGGCAGCCGACCCCGTCATCCAGTTCACCGCTGTTCTCGATGCCACCCGCAAGGCGCTGAAGGAATCGTGTCTGAGCCTGGCCGACATTGACCTGTTTGAAGTCAACGAAGCCTTTGGCGGAGTGCCGCTGATGTTCCAGCAGGAATTCCGCATTCCGGATGATCGCCTCAACGTCAACGGCGGCTCGGTGGCGATCGGCCATCCGCTGGGTTCCACCGGCGCGCGCATGCTCACCGACCTGCTGTGCGAGCTGGAGCGCCGGGGCGGCCGCTATGGCCTGCAAACCATCTGCGAGGCCTCGGGCACGGCCAATACAACCATCATCGAGCGACTGGCATGAGCGTGGCCAACATGAGCGAATCCAGCGAAGTGCTCGTCAGCCGCGAAGGCGCCATTGTCACGTTGACCATCAACCGCCCCCGTGCGAAGAACAGCTTGAACCGCACGGTATTCGATGGCCTGCGCGCACAGCTTGCGCAACTGCGCGACGACGATGCTGTGCGAGCCGTCGTCATCACCGGTGCCGAGGGAGTGTTTTGCGCAGGAGTTGACATCACGGCGTTCGAGGTTCTGCGCGCCGCGCCACTGATGGGTGATCGCGGACCGACGGGCTGGGACTTCTTTTCGGAACTGGGGAGATTTCCTAAGCCCGTCATTGCGGCGGTCGAAAAGGTCGCGCTGGGCGGCGGCACGGAACTGGCGCTGGCCTGCGACATCGTGATCGCCGGCGAGTCCGCCAAGTTCGGCGTGCCGGAAGTCAAGCTGGGCGCCATTCCTGGCGCCGGTGGCACCCAGCGCCTGATCCATGCCATCGGCAAGTCCAAGGCGATGGCCCTGCTGCTGACCGGCGATTTCATTGACGCCCGCAAAGCCTGCGACTTCGGCATCGTCGCTGAAGTGACGGCCGACGGCCAAGCCCTACCGACGGCGTTGGCGATGGCCAGCCGGATTGCGGCCAATTCGCCACTGGCCGTGGTTCTGGCGAAAGACGCGGCCTTGGCCAGCTTTGAAACTCCGCTCGCGCAGGGCCTGGAGCATGAGAAGCGCAATTTCTTCGTCGTTTTGCGTTCGGCCGACAACCTGGAAGGGCAAGCGGCATTCTTGGGCAAGCGTGCCCCCAATTTCACTGGCCATTAACGCCTGTCTGTCCTCTATCAAGGAAAAGCCATGAAACTGAATTCCGACATTTCTGCCGTCATCACCGGGGGGGCTTCCGGTCTGGGAGCTGCCACGGCCCGACTCTTGGCGAGCCACGGCGTCAAAGTCGCCATCTTCGACATGAACGAAGCCGTCGGCCAGGCTTTGGCAAGCGAGCTTGGCGGCGTTTACTGCAATGTGGACGTGATGTCCGAGGAGCAGGTGGACGCAGCCTTCGCCAAGGCCCGCGCCGCGATCGGGCAGGAACGCATTTTGGTCAACTGCGCCGGCACTGCCGATGCCGTCAAGACTGTCAGCCGCGACAAGAAAACCGGCGAAATCCGCCCATGCGCGGCAGATCGTTTCAATCGCATCATTCAGATCAACCTGGTGGGCACCTTCCGCTGCATCGCCAAGTCAGCTGCGGGTATGTTGACGCTCGCGCCGCTCGCCGATGGCGACCGCGGCGCCATCGTCAACACCGCTTCGGCCGCCGCGCAGGACGGCCAAGTCGGCCAGGCCAGCTATGCGGCCAGCAAGGCAGCAATCGTGGGTATGACCCTTCCAATCGCGCGCGACATGATGGACGAAGGGATTCGGATCAACACCATCATGCCGGGGATCTTCGGTACACCTTTGCTGTTGAGCCTGCCAGACAACGTCAAACAGGCGCTGGCGGCCAGCGTGCCCTTTCCCAAGCGGTTGGGTGACCCCGATGAATTCGCGCAGACCGTCGAGTTTCTCGTCACTTGCGGCTACATGAACGCCGAGTCCATTCGTGTGGATGGTGCCATTCGGATGGCGCCGCGCTGACGTATCAATTTACCTGACCCATCCAACCACAACAGGAGACATCATGCAGAAAAGACAATTCATCACCATGCTTTCCGGCGCCATGCTGACGGGCGTTTCTGGTCTGACCCGCGCGCAGGGCGCGGGCATCCAAGGCGTAACAGACAGCGAGATCAAGATCGGCACGACCCTCCCGCTTAGCGGCCCGGCCGCAGGCTATGGCGCCGTCGGCAAGGCCATGTCTGCATGGTTTGATCTGGTAAACGCTGAGGGTGGCTTGAATGGTCGCAAGCTCAAGCTGGTGCTGGCCGACGATGGCTACAGCCCGCCGAAAACCCTGGAGCAAGTGCGCCGCCTGGTGGAGCGTGAGCAGGTGGCCTTCATTGCGGGTCAGATAGGCTCGTCGGCTCTGTTGCAAAGATTGGCGGCAGTCAGAGGTAGGCTGTCGCTCTGCGCCGATCAGGCGGCTGCTGCGAAATGGTGGTTGAGCATGCCCATGGCCTCCGTCAGCGCCGAGGGCCCAA
>SCVK01000260.1 GCA_004297075.1 Chitinophagaceae bacterium | reverse complement strand
GGTTTCTCATCTGCAAACTCGTTCTGGAAAAAGTCTTTCGCTTTTTTAGTAGTATCTACAGCAGCCTTCTTGTTATAAATAATGGCCCTGCCGTCCAATGCTTTTTTCTCAGCAGTCAGCTTGCGGATATATTCGGTGGGTCTTGCATTCACATTCCGCTTAGCCAATGCCTGCTCATCTACTTTCAGCTTATAGAGGAATTTGAAATCTCCCTCCCTTCTCACTTCACTCACCGTACCGTTATTACCGGCAATCCTGGTTTCGAGCAACGTGCTCTGGTAATTGGTGATGGGGAAAGTGTAGGTAGAATCTTTGTACACCTGGAAATAACTCACACTATCCGGCTCCTGTTTTTGCCAGGCCACCAGGGTAGAATCGAATTCTTTGGGTGATGGATTGCGCAGCAACTCATCACCGATATAGTATAAAGTATCCAGTCCATTACGTTGTGTAGAAAAGAATCCTGCCCAACGGTTACCGATCCCGTTCTCGTCTGATACAAACGTGAAGTGATTGGTATTGTACTGCATCGGGAAACGGGCATTGCCCATTTTCAGATCGGTGAGTTTGGCCAGTTGTTTCTGTTTACTGTCGTTGAGGATATCTACCATGTAAATATTGAATCTATACTTACTCGGCAAAACGGTATCCTGGTTTGGTGCCAGCGGATCGGGACGGTTAGAGGAATAAATAATACCCGAACGGTTAGGGAAGGAAACAAAAGTGGGATCCAGGTCATCATAAATATCGTTGGTGATCTGGGTCAGTTTGTTCTGTTCGATCTTATAGGTATAAATATCCGAATGACCATTCTTCACGGCACTCATCACCAGTGTATTCGCATCCAGCATAAAAGAGGCATCCAATAACTGGTCAACCCCTTCTATCTCCTGTTTGTAGCGTTTGTATTTGGCAATCACATCATACACAAACATTTTGATCTTTCCATTTTCCCAGTAAGCCACCAGTAAACGGGTGCCTTTGCCATCCCAGGCAAGGATGGGATAATTGGGGTTGATATCGCCCTGGTTGGTACGCACACCGATCTTCAGCAACGTGCGTGCATCATAAAAATTCTCCATCAGTTTAACGCTGTACTGGCCTTTTTTGAACTCTACCACACCATAAGTGCTGCTTTTGGGATTGGGATTGGCCTGGAAACGGAAATAATCGTTTTTAGAAATATCTTCCGATACATTCAACTGTCCTTTGGGCTGGTTGCGGCGCTGGCGGATATCTTTTGAATATACTTCCTGCTGGTACTGCATAAAATCGGCCAGTACTTCCTTGAATTTCTTTTTACATACCCGCAAACAGGCATTGTTCAGGTTCTTGTAAATACGTGCGAGGTATAATAAATAGGTGATATTTTCTTTGCGGTATTTTTCGCCGATATAGTACCAGAAAGCATGTCCTGCCAATACAGGTTTCTCAAAAGCGAACTGATAAAAAGAATTATAGCGGCCTCCCAGGATCGCACTTTTCAGTTCATCATCTTTTTCGGTGCTCCAGGCTTCGCCGGCATAAGAAACATAACCATCTACCAGCCATTTGGGAAGGTCCAGTAATGCCTGGTTACTCGCAAACTCGCCGATATCGTCTCCGAACAGCAGGTTATCAGTTAATACCCTTGCAATACCTTCGCGGATCTGGCGCTTCAGGTGATCATGGTTACCATCAAAATATACTACGATCTTATTATTTACCAGTTTGGTTACCCCACCGGCATTCTGCCAGTCGCTGCCCAACCCGATATTGCTGCTTTTATAATCGTTATAACTATTATAGATCACGATATTGGCCCTGCGCTGTAAAGAATATTCAATGAAATTCTCAATGGAACGTAATTCTTCCTCCGCCACCTGCGCCACAAATTTGCCCAGTTCTACGCCGCCCTGATTGGTATAGGTGTTGAAATTGGGTGACTGGTAAAATTTCCAGATGAATTTTTTATGCTGAACCCTGTTCTTGCCAAATTCCACAGAGTTAACCTGCGCCGAAGAGAGGGCTGGTAAAAGAAAACCGGCAAAAACCAGTAATTGAGCGATTCGATTCAATTGCATATCCGAACTTTAGTGTTTTAAAATTAGTCATTTACCATTAAAAGCAGGTAAAAATACGTTTATGATCAAGGTCAGGGTT
>SCVK01000259.1 GCA_004297075.1 Chitinophagaceae bacterium | reverse complement strand
CCAATAATTCCGAACTGCATGGCAAACCGTTTGATAATGAATGCAAAGATACGGAACAGGTTATCTCTAAAAACAAACGACAGGCAGAACCTGTCGTTGTTGTGTATACATTATGGTGTACAGATTAATTCGCTTTCTTCTCTTCAAACAGCTTGTCTTTGGTTACTACTGTTACCAGGTTGCCATCTTTCAGTGTTTTGCTCACAATCGAATAAGGTCCGGTAATCACTTCATCTCCTTCTTTCAGTCCTTCCAGTATTTCAATATAATTCAGATCCTGGATAGCCGTTTTTACTTTTACTTTTTTTACTTTATTGTCTTTCTGCAATACAAATACCACTTCTTCAATACCATCATCACCCGAGGTAGACTTGGTTTCTTTCGCCTCCGGTTTCTTATCATCCGTTTTATCTCCTGCGGCTGAAGCTTCTCCGTTTTTATCACGGGTAGTAACCGCGTTCAGCGCTACAGAAAGCACATTCTGTTTGGTGCGGGTCTGGATATCTGCGCTGGCACTCATTCCCGGGCGGAAAGGAAACCCTTTTCCAGGACCTACCAGGTCTTTATAACTAACCGGCAATAAACGGATATGTACTTTATAATTGGTTACTTCTGCACTGGACGTAGTTGAAACAGCGGATCCGGTATTTGGATTGGCAATCTTGTATACCAGCCCTTTGAATTTACGGTTGGTATAAGCGTCCACTTCTACAATGGCCGTATCGCCCAGTTTTACTTTGGGGATATCGTTCTCACCTACGTCTACCCGTACTTCAATGCTTCGCATATCGGCTACACGCATCATTTCTGTACCTACGTTAAAACTGTTACCTGCCACACGCTCGCCTTTTTTAACATTCATCAGACTGATCATACCATTCATAGGTGAAGTGATGACAGTACGCGATAAATCCTTATCGGCTTTCTGCAACTGCGCCTGGGCACTCTGGATGGAGGCCTCGCTGCTTTTCAGACCTTCTCTGGCTGCATTGTAATTGGCCTGGGCGGTAAGATAAGCCTGCTCTGATTGTTCAAACTCAGCGCGGGAAACCACTTTTTCATTAAACAGTTTTTTCTGGCGCTCATATACATTTTTCAGGTTATCCAGTGTGGCTTTTAAACCAACCAGGCTGGCGGTTGAGTTAGAAAGCTGTGCCTTACTCTGGTTCACACCTGCTACCACCTGATCGCGCTGGGTAAGATAGATATCCGCATAAATCCGGGCCAGCACCTGCCCTTTTGTAACACTGTCTCCTTCATTCACATTCAGCTCAACAATTTCGCCGCTGATATCAGGACTCACTTTTACTTCGATCTCGGGATATACTTTTCCGCTGGCGTTTACTGTTTCAATAATGGTTCTGTGTGTGGCTTTCTCAGAAGTTACCTTGATGCCTTCTTCCTTTCCGATAACCCCACTTTTTTTCAGCCCGATCAGTACTACGATCAGAACAACCAATCCAATAATGATCCAGAGCAATTTCTTATTCATACAACTTATTTTCTTTTAGCAGCCAGTTAGTGAATTTGATACGTAACAATAGTTTTTTATAATTTCAACCCTTTCCCTTTGTAAAACTCGAGCAACTTCATCTTGAATACATAATCGTATTGGTTGGTCAGTTGGGTAATTTTGGCACGGAGCAGGTTATTCTGGTTGGTCAGAAGGTCAAGCGAACTCAGCAGTCCCACTTCATAGCGCTTCAAAGCAAAGTCATAGGCTTTTTGTGCGCTCTCTACCTGTTTTTTACCGGCATTGAATTTCTGCAGGGCCGTAACCGCATTGGTATACGCTGTGTAAATATTCTGGCGCAGGGTAAGATCGCTCTGTTCTTTCTGCAGCTGGGCCGATTTCACATTTAGCTGTGCTGTCTGGTAATTGATCCTGGCAGAAGAGTTATTGAAGATGGGAATACTCAGACTTAAGCCAATATTCTGACCAAAGTTGTTGTTCATCTGGGTGCCCCAGCCATTCCACAGATCACTGAATGTTCTTGTTTTCTGGGTTACCTTAAACACCGGGCTCTGCACATAATAATTTACGTTGCTGATGGCCACAATGGGCTCTGCACCGGTAATAGGGTTATATCCCTGGAATGTGGCGCCGGTGGTTGTTTTGAATGAATTGGAAAAGTTGGTAGAAAGGTTACCACCCAGCGACAGGGTTGGGTACATCTGTGCTTTGGTAACCAGCAGGCTTTTCTGCGCAGCTTTGATCCTGAATTCGTTGGCCTTCTGCTGTGGCTGTAACTGCATACCGGATTCATATACCAGGTTAGGCTGCAACTCGGCAAATGATTCGATCGGAATCTGATCAACAGACGGCGTTTCAATCCCAAACAGCACATCTACATCCAGATTCAATAATCCACGCAGGTTTAATAGGTTCTGCTCGTAATTGCCTTTGGCGGTATAGTAGTTGCTGCTATCGGTAGCCAGTTGTGATTGTACTTCGGCGAGGTTGAGTTCAGGTAAAACACCGGCATCCACCCTTTTACTCGTAATCTCCAACTGGTTCTGTGTTTGTGCGATCTGGATCTCAGAAATCTTTAACTGCTCTTTGGCCGCCAGTACCTGCAGGTAATAAGTGGCCACATTAAATGAAACATCATTGGAAGCTTTTGCCACATCTGCCAATGCCGCCTGTGCGTTAAACTGGGCCACCATTTCCGAATTTTTCAGTCGGCCGAAATTGTACAGCTGGAACCCGGCGTTCACCCCAAAGTTCTGGTACAGGAACTGTGAGGTAGAAAAAGTATTGGTGGTAGGGTCGATGGAACGGCCGAAGCGGACACCAGTTCCCGTACTGGCATTTACACTAGGGTAAATATTGTATTTGGCCTGTTTTGCCTGTAAGGCGGCTATACGCGCCTGTATATCGGCCTGCTTGATAGAAATATTAAATTGAAGGGCATGTTCAATACAGTGTCGCAGGTCCCAGTTGTCCGATGCCCTCTGGGCAAAGCTTTGGGAAACAATTGTGCAACATAGCAGGGTCAAAAACTTTCTCATATATAACAAAAATAACGGTTTCCCAACCACTTGCCTAAATTTTAGACAGACGGAAAGGAATAGGCTTAAACCGTTAAAAATATGTTATGAAAGGTCATTAATGGCCTCAAAACCCCTTGACAGGTCGGTTAACAGGTAATCAGGGTCTTCCAGACCCACATATAGCCGCAGCGACCGGTGGGCAGGATTGGCCGGATCGAAGGATTCAGGCGGCATTCCCGCGCATTTGGGCAGGATCAGCGATTCGTAGCCTCCCCAGCTTACCGCCATCAGGATATGTTTCAGGGAGTTGCAAAAGGTTTCAATCGTGGCGCAGTTCTCCGCCTTGAGGTAAAAAGTGACGAGTCCGCAGGCCCCCGTCATCTGGGATTGGGCCAGTTCGTATTGCGGAAAGGATGGATCCAGCGGAAAAATGACCTGATCTACCCTTGGATGATTTTGCAGGAACCGGATTACTTCGGCGGTGGTTCGGGTAATGCGTTCCAGCCGGGCCGGCAAAGTGCGCAGGCCGCGGATCAGCAACCAGGCATTAAAGGGCTGGATACCGGAACCGATATTCATATACTCGCTGTTAAAGATCCTTTCGATCATGGCCCGGCTGCCGCTCAGTACCCCGGCTACCGTATCGCTGTGTCCGGAGATATATTTGGTGGCCGATTGCAAAGCCAGATCAATCCCCATGGTAATGGGTTTCTGGTATAAGGGGGTACAATAGCTGTTATCAATGATGGTAACAATCCCGTGTTTTTTGGCCAGTGCCGCTACGGCCCGCAGGTCCTGCAGATCGTAGAACCAGCTATTGGGCGATTCGAGATAGATCAGGGTAGTATTGGGTTGGAGGGCCCGGGCAAAATGATCGGTATCGGTTCCGTCCACATAGGTAACGCTTACCTGGAAGCGGGGAAGGATCACTTCAAACATCTTCATGGCCCAGGTATAGGGGTTCTTTACACTTACAATATGATCCCCGCTTTTCACATTGGCCAGCACCGCTGCAAAAATGGCCGCGGCACCACTGTTAAAAACGAGACAGTCTTCTGCCCCATCCAATGCTGCCAGTTTTTTACGGAGGATCTCTACCGTGGGGTTTAATCCGCGGCTATATAGCCAGGTGGAATATTCATCTTCAAAGGACTTACGCAGATCGGCCACATTGGAGAAAGCGAAATTGCTGGTCTGTACAATGGGCGGCGCCACGGCGCGGAAATATTCATCGCGGTGTTCGCCCATTTCATTGAGGATGAAAGAAAGTTCGTCCATATTAGATTTCTTTTGCCGACTGGTCGGTTCCGATACTGGGATTGAATTTTTTAGACACAAAATAAATCACCATAAATGCCGCCAGTACAATGGCACCCACCAGGGCGGTATCCGGCGTTTGTATGGCGATGCTCGTACCCACAAACAGATAAGCCGCCATGAAGATCAAAGGCATCCAGGGATAAAATTTCATTTTAAAAATGCCGGTATGATCAAGATGTTTGGTTCGTTTGCGTAATACAAAAATGGTGGCACTGGAAGCTACCATGCCAAAACAATCGAGGAAGATGGTGAAGTTGAGGATCTTATCAAAGGTTTGTGCAAAAAAGAGAATAACGATACACATAGCCGCAAACACGGTTAAGGAAACCGTCAGCACTTCGTTCTTTGGATTCTGTTTGGAGAACATTTTGGGTAATACCCCTTCGTTACTCATCGCGAACATGACCCGCGGATTACTCATCAGCAGGGCATTCACATAAGCCAGCACCCCGAAAAAGAGGAAGAAAGCGAAAATATCTGCGCCGGTTTTGCCAAATACTTTTTCCATCAGCACATAGGCGATCTCCCGTTCTGCTTTCATATTGTCGAACCCGACAATCGTATAATAACTGAGGTTGGCGAGCAGGTATAAACCGATGATGATAGCGATCCCGATAAAGATCCCCCTGGGAATATTCTTCGCCGGCTTATCTACTTCATTTCCAAAATTGATAGTTTGCTGATAGCCACCATATGTAAACGATACAGCAATCAGGCTTACGCCCAGGCTCTGTATCCAGCTCATTTCCGGTAATGCCGGAGCGGGTGTTGCAGCCACCACAGCCGTTACCGCCTGCTCATGCGGGAAAAACAGGGCCAGAATCAGCACCAAGATCATACCGATCTTGATCAGCATCAGGATATTCTGTGCACGCGAACTCATACGCAGGCCACGGAGATTGATCAGGTAAAATACCAGTATGGCACCACAGCTAAGTAATGCCTTATCAATATCTGTCTGGATAAAAGAAGGGAAGAGTTTGGCAATATACCCGCTACCGATCAGTGCCACACCGCTTAAGCTGGCGGCATTACTGATCAGTATAATACAATTGATGGCAAAGGCGATACTGGGATGGTACGCGTAAGAAAATATTTTATAATACCCGCCGGTTACGGGATAACGGCTCCCGATTTCTGCATAAGTGAGGGCCCCACATAAAGCAAAAAAACCGCCCAGCAGCCAGGCAGTGAAATAGACGGATGGTTCAATGGCATGTTTGGCACTGGTGGCGGCTGTTCTGAAAATGCCCATCCCAATCACCAGTCCAACAACGATCATGGTGAAACTGAAGAGATTGAGTTTCTGTTTTCCCTGCATATATATTTTATGTGGCTTTAAATGTAAGGAACTTCGGGGAAACGGGAGGAGTGAATGGTGAATAGTCAATAACGTGTTGTGCTATTGAAAACTCAGAGCATGTTTGATCTGAGCCAGTTTTCTTCCATTTAAATAATTTATCCAGTGCAGGATTGACATTGAGGACAGTTTCGATGTCAATCTTGCCAC
>SCVK01000532.1 GCA_004297075.1 Chitinophagaceae bacterium | reverse complement strand
CCGATCCCTGGGGCCGCAAGAAAGGCTTCACTGTGCCGGTGGACGCCTGGATCGCCCCACGCGCCGGCGAGATCGCCGCGCGGATCGGCGAGGTCGAGGCGGTCCGGCGGATCCTCGGGCCGGACGCCGGCGCCGCCTTCGGCGCGCAGGCGAGCGGACGCTGGCCGCTGTTGTTCTTTGCGATCTGGTCGCTGATCCACCTCGAAGGCGCTGCGCCGGCCGACGCGTTGGCCGCCGTCGCCGGACCTGCCTGAACCTCGGGAGCCCTAGATGCGTCGCCTGCTGATCACCACCGCCCTCGCCGCCCTGGTCGCCGCCTGCGGGGGATCGGACGGCCAGGCGCAATCGACCGCCGCCGCCCCGGTGGAGTCCAAGCCGGCCAATGCTCCGGGCCAGACGCCCGCCTTCGCCGGCCAGACCCGGGCGCCGGAGACGAAATCGAACGTCGCCTACGAGGTGCAGACCTATGCCGAGGGGCTGAACAAGCCCTGGGGCCTGGCCTTCCTGCCGGACGGACGGCTGCTGGTCACCGAGAAGCCGAACGGCCAACTGCGCATCGTCGGGACCGACGGCAAGCTGTCGGAGCCCGTCGCCGGCTTGCCGCCGGTCGATGGCCGCAACCAGGGCGGCCTGCTGGGGCTGGCCGTCGATCCGAACTTCGCCAGGAATGGCGTGATCTACTGGGCCTATTCCGAGCCGCAGGCGGAGGGCGCCAACAACACCGCGGTCGCCCGCGGGAAGCTGACCGACGGCAAGGTCGAGAACGTCCAGGTGATCTTCCGCCAGACGCCGGCCCTGGCCTCCACCCTGCACTTCGGCGGACGGCTGGTGTTCGGGCGCGACGGCACGCTGTTCGTCACCACGGGCGAGCGCTCGATCCTGCCGGGCCGCGTCCAGGCCCAACAGCTGGACGGAACGCTGGGCAAGGTGGTGCGGATCAATGCAGACGGTTCTATCCCCAAGGACAATCCGTTTGTCGGCAAGGCCGGCGTGAAGCCGGAGATCTGGTCCTATGGTCACCGCAACATCCAGTCGGCGGCGCTGGATCCCAAGACCGGCAAGCTGTGGGAAGTCGAGCACGGCGCGCGCGGCGGCGACGAGCTGAACCAGCCGCAGAAGGGCAAGAACTACGGCTGGCCGATCATCACCTACGGCGTCGAGTACTCCGGCAAGCCGATCGGCGAAGGCCTCACCGCCAAGCAGGGTCTGGAGCAGCCGGTCTATTACTGGGATCCGGTGATCGGGCCGTCGGGCATGGCCTTCTATGAGGCCTCCCTGTTCCCAGCCTGGAAGGGCAGCGTCTTCGTCGGCGGTCTGGCGACCAAGGATCTGGTGCGGCTGGTGCTGAAGGACGGCAAGGTCGTAGGCGAGGAGCGACTGCTGAAGGAGCAGAACGAGCGCATCCGCG
>SCVK01000432.1 GCA_004297075.1 Chitinophagaceae bacterium | reverse complement strand
CCTTTCTGTCGGGTACGATCAGCCGGAAGATGCACCTTCATGCGCGCCGGCTGAAGGTCGACCATCCCGATGGCGGCGCGATCGACGTGGTCGCCGGACTGCCGGACCATTTCGCGGAAACGCTGCGCAATCTGGGTTTCGAGGAGGCGCGCGGCGACGCGCTGCCGATCGACGAGGTCAAATTCTCGGAGACACCCGAGGGCAAGCGCCGGGCGATAGCCCACAAGGCCAAGGATGCGCGCAAGGCGCGGCGTGGCGAGCGGCGCGGCCGCAGCAAGCCGTGAGCGCGCCCGTCCGCCTCGCCATCTTCGATTGCGACGGCACGCTGGTCGACAGCCAGGCGAATATCTGCCGGGCGATGATCGAGGCCTTCGCGATCGAGAAGCTGACGCCGCCCACCGATCCGGCGATCCGGCGCGTGGTCGGGCTGAGCCTGACCGAGGCGATGCGCGCGCTGCTGCCCGAGGCCGGGCATGACGTCCATGTCCGGCTCGGCGAAACCTACAAGCGGGCCTTTCAGGGGATGCGCGGGCGCGGACAGGTGGACGAGCCGCTCTTCCCCGGCATCGCCGAAGCGCTGCGCGCGCTGGATGCCGAGGGGTGGATGCTGGGCATCGCCACCGGCAAGTCCGATCGCGGCCTGCGCCATTGCCTGGAGACCCATGGCATCGAGCATCTGTTCGTCTCGCTCCAGACCGCCGACCGTCACCCGTCCAAGCCGCACCCGTCGATGGCGCTGCAGGCGATGGCCGATGCCGGCGCGACGCCCGAAAGCAGCTTCATGATCGGCGACACCAGCTTCGACATCGGCATGGGGATCAATGCGGGCTGCACCACCGTGGGGGTCGCCTGGGGCTATCATGCCGCCGACGAACTGTTCGACGAAGGCGCCCATTTCGTCGCCGACCGGCCGGACCAGCTTCCCGACATCCTGAGGACGGCGCTGGCGGCGCGGGGATGAACAGGTAACACAACATCCGCTCATGCCGACGCGCGCCGCGCTAAGGCGGAGCCCCCACGGGGTGAGCGTTCGAGTTCAAGGTACATCATGAAGCGTTTCTACAAGACCGTAACCGCCGAGTCCGTAGACGGTGGCCGTGCGATCCGGCTCGACGGCCGTGCGGTGAAGACCCCGGCGCGCGCCGAGCTCGTGCTGCCCACCGCCTCGCTCACCCATGCGGTCATCGCCGAATGGGATGCGCAGGCCGAGGAGATCGACCCGCGCTCGATGCCGCTGACCGGCCTCGCCAATGCCGCGATCGACCGGGTCGCGCCCGATCCGAAGGCCTTCGCCGCGACCCTGGCCGGCTATGCCGAGACCGACCTGCTCTGCTACCGCGCCGACAGCCCGTCCGAACTGGTCGGCAGCCAGGCCGAAAGCTGGGACCCCCTGCTCGACTGGGCGCAGGAGCGCTACGATGTCGCGTTCGAGATCGTCGAGGGCATCATCCACCGTGCCCAGCCGCCCGAAACGGTCGCACGTCTCGCCGCCGCGCTCGACGCCCACGGGCCCTTCCAGCTCGCCGCGCTCCAGCCGCTCATCACCATTTCGGGATCGCTGCTGATCGCGCTGGCGCTGATCGAAGGAGAGATCGACGTGGAGAGCGCCTTCGCCGCCGCCCATCTCGACGAGCTGTGGCAGGTCGAGCAATGGGGCGAGGACGAACTGGCCCGGCAGGCCCGCGAAAACAAGCGCGCCGACTTCAAGGCCGCAGCCAGGTTTCTGGCGCTATTGGTCTAGTTTTCCCATCCTTCCCGATATCGGAACGGATCAGCTCTGGATTCCGCCTTTCGGCAGGAACCAGCGCGCGATGATCACGCCCGCCACCGCGAGGCCGATGAAATTGCTGAGAAACAGATAGACCCAATAGCCATAGCCGAAATGGTTGAAGATCGGCTGGCCGAGCTCGGTATAGACGGTGCCCGCCAGCGCGAACAGGATCGCGACCTGCGCGCGGCTGAAGAAATCGGTGACGCGCGCGCCGATCGCGCCCATCGCCAGCGCGATGATCAGCCCCGTGACGATCGCCAGCAGGAAGCCGGTGCCCATCGCCGTGCTGTCGACGATCGGAAAGCCGGAACTGTTGAAATGGACCATCGCGACCGGCCCGCGGGCATAGAGCAGGTCGCCCTCCGCGCTGCCCACCGTGGGGACCATATAGGTGCCGGTGCCGCTCTTCGTCAGATATTCCGCCAGCGCCTGCTGGACCGCCGCCGATTCGGGCTGGGCGAGCCGGTTGAAGGCGAGCTGGCTGAGCGGCGTACCCCAGAAAAGGAAACCGACGAGATACAGCGCGACACCCGCGATCACGCCGCCGAGCAAGGTTCTGGCCATTCGAAGCCCTCCAAAATTCCTGGCCGGAAGGCTAGACCGATGATCGTTGCACGCAAGCAATAGTGCGATGGGGCGTTGCTTGTACGCCCTCAGCCCCCCGGCGTGTTGAGCTTGCGAATGAAGCCGATCAGCCCGGTCTGGCGGCTCCGTTTCAGGCGCTCGGCCAGCAGGATGTGCTGCACGTCGGCGAAGCAGCGATCGATATCGTCATTGACCAGCACATAGTCATAGCCGTCCCAGTGGCTCACCTCGGCGGAGGCGCGCTGCATCCGGCCGACGATCACCTCCTCGGTATCGGTAGCGCGCTTGCGCAGGCGATCCTCCAGCTCGGCCATCGACGGCGGCAGGATGAAGACGCGGACGACATCGCCGCCACAGGTCTGGTGCAGCTGCTGCGCGCCCTGCCAGTCGATGTCGAACAGCACGTCGAGGCCGCTGTCGAGCATCTCGTAGATCGGCTTCTGGGGGCTGCCGTAGCGGTGGTTGAAGACATGCGCCCATTCGAGAAACTCGTGGTTCGAGACCATTTCCCGAAATTTCTCGAGATCGACGAAATGATAATCGACGCCATCGACCTCGCCCGGCCGCATCGGGCGGGTGGTGACGGAAACCGACATTTTGAGATTGTCGTCGGCCGCGAGCAGCCGCCGCGCGATGGTGGACTTCCCCGCGCCCGAGGGCGAGGACAAGACGAACAGCACGCCGCGGCGCTTCAGGTTGATGTGGGGAGTCGAGCTTTCGGCCATGGCGGCACTTGCCCCGCGGCACGCTCCCGCGTCAATCTCCTATCCGCGGAAAAGACGATCGCGGCGCCGATCGCGCCTGCCGATCGTGCCGCCTAGATTGCCGGCGGCGTATCGGCCGCGCGTCGATCCGCCTTGCGGCGATCGAAAGCCTTCTTGGCGACATAGGCACCGCCGAGC
>SCVK01000258.1 GCA_004297075.1 Chitinophagaceae bacterium | reverse complement strand
TTTGGTCAGAGAAGCATATACCCACAAAATATCTTTGTTGTCTATGCCTTCGATACTGTTTTCAATATCATATATATCCAGATCTTCTATAGTAGCACCAACTTTATAAGCATCCAGTATGCTTTTACTTCCCTGCTGTACCAGCTGGTGATACAAAGATTGAAGTGTTGTGTTCACAAAAACACCTGGTGCACCTGCAGGATCAGCGATGGCATACCGGTTTAATAAAATCAGGATGGCATCCATATGCGTTTGTTCGCTGGAAGAAATATTTGAAAAAACGTTTATGCCCCATTGTGTGTACAAGGCAGTATATACATCCCTTGCCAGTTTTTCTTCTTCGCGGATAAAGAGCAGGCTTTTTCTCTCAGACTCGTTCAGCGAATCTTTGGGAAAGTTGTAAATCTGCCCACTAATAGTAGTCAGGCTCTGATCACTATTATTGATAGTACCGGGTCCATTTGTGTTTTTTGTGCATGATGCTGTTGAAAATAACAGCAAAACCCCTGAGAGAAAAAGAACGGGGATCTTATATAGTTTTTTCATTTCGATACTTTTAAAGTACGTTTTTGCTTGATTACTTAAAATTCCTTTACCCCCTGCCATTTAACCGTAACATTTGTTACACAATTTTGCAACTGTCCTGATTTGCCGGACTTTAACATTTCGTATTTAACATAAGGTATAAACCAAACTAAGTTGAGCCGGATATTAAAAAGGTCAGTATACGATATACTGACCTTTGCATGTTCCATGTTTATAAAACAGAATAGTCTAAAAATGATAAGAAGCCATTACTACCAGGCTTCTGCCTGGCGAATTGAGTGGTAGTGTGGCATTGATATACCGGCTCAGGTGCTCTTTGTAGGTTATATTTAATAAGTTCTGTACAGCCACAGAAACCTGCATTTTTTGTGTGGCACTGATATTCAATCCCAGATCGGTAACTGTAAAAGCGGCTGTTGTTTTTTCACTGAATGCCGCAGAAACCCTGTTTTGCTCAAACGAATGGCGCAGGTTAATATATGCAGAGAGGGTATTTCCAATCAGGGCTGCCGTTAACTTATTTCTGATTTCAAATGGATTGATCTCGGGTAAAGGCTGATCCAGTTCTCTGTTCTGCCCCTTTGTATAGGTTGCGCTGAATTCATTGCGGAAAAACCTGCCCAACTTCTGTCCCCAGGTAAACTCAAAACCACTGAGTCGTGCATAACTGATATTGATAAACCTTCTCACCCCCGGGGCGGTAGTTACAGTTGGTTGTAAAGTTGGGTCAACCACAGCACTGATATAATTCTGAACAGAAGAAACAAACACAGTTGCCTGCAAACTTGTGTGCTGGGTTTTATAAGCCAGTATCAGGTCAAGTTGGGTATTTGCTTCGGGTTTGAGTTGTGCATTCCCCACCATTTCATACGCGTCCAGTCCAACGGGTAAATAGTTGATGAATTTTTCAGTAATACTCGCACTTCTCACACCTCTGCCCAGCCATATGCCCGCCTGAAATGAGGGTGAGAAAATACGGTTAATTCCTGCACTGATGCTGGGGTTCAGATCAGAACTTTCCAGATCGGTACTCGTTGCGGCGTACTTGGCACTTACAGCATTGGGTCTTGCATGTACCATATCAAGTCTTGATGAAACAGACAGTTCATATTTGCCCATCTTTTTATCAAGCTGAGCAAAAATGCCTGTTCTTAGCAGAGAAGCCTGTTGCCATAAGGTATCTGTAAAGGTTTTACCAGCCATCATGCCGGTTAACATACTTCTGGTACGCGAGCCATTGGCGTATTCATATTTCAGATCGGCACCCACATATATTGTGCTGTTATTTTTGGTAACCTGGAACTCTGTTCTGCCACCGGAAGTCTGGGTATTGGCAAACACATGACTTAACATGGTAGCAGCTGTGGGCCTCAGGCCATTCCCCATCTGGTGATCTACAACGGAAGTATACAATTGCGAATTCCATTGATGATACCATCTGCTGGCAGACCGTACCTGGTATTTTCCCTGTATCAACCAGGTGTCATCACTTAACAGATCCATCATCAGAGTGGGAAAAGAAGTATTTCTCGCAAAATTCCTGGTGATAATAACCGAAGCGATCTGGTTCTGCTTTAACAGGTAAGCCGCATTCAGGTTGATGGCACCCCGGTTAAATACGCCGGGTATAAGGTTGTTGCTGCCGTCTTTGTAATCCTGTCCGTTGGAATAGGAACCTGTTGCAGACAGCTGCAGTTTTTCTCCTCTCCAGCCTACTTGTCCTTCCGTTCTGAAGATCTCTCCATTGGATTCTCCGCCGATACTGATTCTTCCGAACATTTCCTTTTGCGAACTGAATAGCGGATCAGCAGTTTTAAAATTAATCACGGCCCCTGTAGCAGGTCCGTATCTGAAATTATGCGGCCCCTTGCTGATTTCTATTTTCTCTACCTGGTTAATCATTACCTGACTGCTGGGAGGGTCCATGCGGTTAGGGCAGGCTGCGTGGGCGGTAAGTCCGCCATCGTTCAGGATACTGATCTGTTCCCATTTAAAACCACGGAATACGGGATCAAATCCAAAATCACCGCTTTTACGGATCGATGAAAATCCGGGCACCTGCAGCAGTACTTCTCCGGCATCATGTTTTACCCAATCTGCGTGTGTCAGTTTCAGGTATTTATGGGTGGGCTTTCCTTTTAAAGCGTAAACGCTTACGGGGCTGAGTGTTTCAATTGTAGAATCGGAGAGTGTACTCTTGTTTTGTGCAGCAAGAGATGTGACAAATAATAGCATAACAAGTACCCCCGCAAAGAGGCTTGTGAAATGTAGTTTCATAACATTCATTTAATAGATAACAGATCTGTGTTGCAATAAAAAAACAGGAAAATCAGGCCTGTTTCGGCGGGCGGAAGAGATTCGAGGAAATATCAATGGTTGTATTGATATTTCTGCTGGTGAATGTTATCGTAAAAGGGATTACCGGTAAACTGACTGAAGCAAAAAAACTTTTGGAGCTGATGATTTCCCATGAGAAAGCTGTTTTTCTTTCAGGTGCTCCGCTATTGCGTTCTTCTTCTTTATTCAGCTTTTTCTGTAACTGGCAATGGCCGTTGCATTTTAATGCCGGTTTTGCTTTATTGATACAGTTTTTTAGATATACCTCCCGGTTAAATTGATAGTCGGCGTAGTACAATAACTTCGAAAAGTTGTTGCCGATAAGCGAGAAAAGAATCAATATAACTGCAAAATGCTTCACTATGCCGGGATAATTTCAATTGCAAAATTACATTTTGTAATTGAAAATTGTATGACCTGAGTCATATTTGCTGCCATACTATTACCCTGCCGGGTTATATGCCGGATTTAGGATCGGGTGTGGGAGCCGTTACTGCTTCATGTATTTTTATTTTCCCGATCAACAGGAAATACAAAACCACCAAAACGGCAGTTGCGGCGGTTACCATCAGCGCGGCGGAAGAACCAAACCGATACCAGATTACACCGGTGAGCGAACTCGCTATCAGCATACAGATGCTCTGAAAGCCGGCAAAGGTACCGATGGCGGTAGCCGTATCTTTGGTATCCACAATATTCGAGATCCATGCTTTGGCTACTCCTTCTGTAGCTGCTGCGTAGATACCATAGAGGAAAAATAATCCAAAGAATAAATACAGGTTTTTGGTCAAAGACATACCGAGATACATCATCGCAAACAGGCAAAAGCCGGATAATAGAACCGTTTTTAAGCCGATCTTATCTGCAATAATTCCCAATGGATAAGCGAATAATGCATAGATGAGATTATAAAAGATATATACCCCTATCACCACGGAGTCATCCTGTACCGATTCTTTCACTTTCAGCAATAAAAAAACATCGGAACTATTGAAGAGTGTAAAAAACAATAAGCCGGCTGCTACTTTTTTATAACCCGTCGGACTTCGTTTCCAGTAACTGAGAAACGAGAAAACGGATGATTGTTTGGGAACTGGTTTTACGGCAGTTTTTGGTTTGTCTTTCAGTAAAAAAGAAGTGCCCAATGCCAGCAAACCCGGTACAAATGCGATCAGGAAAAGTGTTTTGTATTGTTCAGGGTACCAATACAAATAGAGTAATGCCAGCGAAGGCCCAATAGCGGCACCCAATGTATCAAGCGACCGGTGGAAGCCAAAGATCCTTCCCTTGGTAGCGGGTGTAGATTCGTCGGACAATAAGGCGTCTCTGGCACCTGTGCGGATTCCTTTCCCGAAGCGATCAATGGTTCTTGCAAAAAAAATCCATACCGGAAATACAAACAGTGCCATCATCGGTTTTGAAATAGCGCTGAACGCATATCCTGTCTGTATAAATGGAACCCGCTTAAAAGAGCGATCCGATAATTGTCCGAAATATCCCTTACTGAGCCCGGTAGTGGCTTCAGCAAAACCTTCTAGCAGGCCAATCAGTACTACTGAAAACCCGATCGACTGTAAATAGATGGGCATAATGGGGTACAACATTTCACTGGCCACATCGGTGAATAAACTCACCAGCGACAGGATCCAGACCGTACGCGAAATGTTTTTCATGTACCTAAGTTAGCGCAAAAGCGGTCATTATGTATGCCTGGCTTTTTTCTCGTTTTTATAGTGTAGCCAAAGAGTAATGCCTACACTGAGTAAAACCACCGTTACCTGAACAAGGCTGAACAGTAATGAGTGTATATTAAGAATAAGAACCAATAAACTGGAAACGGTACAATACACAAACAAAAAATAACCGGTAACGATCCAGGTGCTCGTGTAAGTAGGATACCTTCTGTTTGAGATCGTATACGTAGTATTATCCCGTAAGAATAAGGGGAGTAATTTTTCCATATCCCAGGCAATGAGCCATAGGTTTGCGAGCATCATCAAGCTGGTAATGACCCAGGTGCCACCAAAATTCATTGACAGGGTAATCAGCCAAACATTACTGAGAATGCCGAGAAACATTACTGCTCCCATAGTGGCGAAACGTTGCGACATTAACAGAAAGGCGGCCACCACCTGCACCAGCCCCAGAAAATGCCAGTACATACCGCTGCGGTATAATCCCTCAAAGAAAAAACCGATGGGATCATCGATGGTCAGCAGGGTAAAACGGTTGCCCAGTAGTTTGGTAAGCCCGGAAGGAATGAACGCAAAACCGATCAGGTAGCGGGTTAACATAGCCAGTACATTCAGGGTACGGTTATTTCTGATCCGGATATAAGTGTGGTTGGGGAAAGCCATACAGTTAGTTTAGGATTTGGTAAAACTAACTTTTCTGCAGGATGGCTGCTAACAGGTAATCACTTATTACCGCCGTTTATCATTTCAGGGATGATGGATGGGTTAATATTAGAATACTTCTCCCAGGTTCATAAACAATCCTCTTGATCCACCCTGGCCAAACCCATAATCAAGGGCAATATTGGTATTCGAGTGTTTGTTTAATTTGATGCGGATACCTGCGCCGTAACCGGTTTTAAGTCCCTGAATATTTTTGCCCGCCTGTTCCGAAACGGATTGCATATTGGCAAAAATCACTGCACCCAAAAAACCATTCTCAGTGATACCAAAACGATATTCAGATTCGGCAAACAATAATTTATCGCCCCTGAATCTGCCCTGTATATAACCCCGCCCCGTATTATTATATACATCCGACGCAGTGGCAGGTAAATGCAGGTATGGTGGTTTGCCACGCAGGGTAAGTAAGTTATAGGTCCAGAAAGCCAGTATATTTTTACTTGCCTTAGGGAAAGCAAAATATTTCCGTGCATCTATCACCAGGCCCTGCCAGTGCTGGTTGCTCCCCAGCGCAGTAAGGTTATTCCGGTAGATCAGGTTCACATAACTACTGTTGGGAACCGGGTTTGCCAGGTTTTTACGGGTATCGTACAAAAGATTTACAGAAATGCCGATAGAAGTAGATGCATTGGTAAAACCATACTGATTAAAACCTGTCAGCGGTTTGTTAAGGGTAGTGGTGTCTGTAATATTCCAGTGGTGATCGATGGCCAGTCCCGGCCCTGCATACAAATCAGGGGCCAGCCTTTTCAAGATCGATTGGTGCAGTTTGAGGTAATGATAATCCAGCAGGTTAAAGCGGTTCAGCTCGCTGTTGGCACCGAGGCCGAAATCTTTTTGCGGAAAACGGGCGTAAGACCAGTTGGTGTTCAGAATATATCGGTTGTTCTTTAGCCATAGATTAGATACAAGTTGCCCGATGATCTGTTTGTTCTGCGTGTATTTCAATTCGCCGGAGAGAGTGGAATTATTGTCTGTTTTTCTTTTGCCCGGTACTACCAGACTGGCATTTAACGAAACGGCCAGCCGGGTAACGAGACTGTACTCAACCGCTGGAACAAACGTAAAGTGTTTGCTTTCGGCCGTACCGTTATAGGTTCTTGTTTTGCCGGGTTTAAAAACACGGTAAATACCATCCACGAAATCAACCATCGAATCTTTTCCGGGTTGTTTATAAAAAGCAAGGGTAAAAATATTTTTCCGGTGCCTGGGTAAACTATCTGTATACCGGGCTTGGGATTCAGTTAATAAAAACGAGAGGACAGCGATGATGAGTAAACGTTGTGTCAGGTGCATGAACATTCGATTCTGGTGCTGCAAAGTAACAGCCACTTTTTTTCTGCCGCAGAATTTTTTTTATAACGAGGCTCTTACCAATGTTAAGACCTTTTCCGGTAGCTTATAACAGCCCAGTAATTAATGACAATGGCGAAAATAAGCATTATTAAAAGCGGTTGTTTTATATCCGATAAACCGCTTCCTTTTAAGACCACCCTTCTCATCACTTCAATAAAATAGGCTACCGGGTTAAATTTTGTTACCCATTGCGCCCATTCGGGCATACTGTCTATATTGGTATATAATCCACCCATTAATACAAATATCATTAGCAGGAAAAACGAAATCAGCATAGCTTGTTGCTGATTTTCGGCATAGGTGGAAATCAGAAGTCCCATACCTAAAATAACCAGCAGGTACACGGCAGCAAACACATAAATAGTAAAGTAAGCGCCAAGTGGGATGATTCCATAAAACAACCAGGCAATAAATAACCCTATCGTAATCACAATTAATCCCAGTATCCAGAAAGGAATAAGTTTACCAAGAATAAAATGGAATTTTTTAATAGGCGTTACATTAATCTGTTCAATGGTTCCTATCTCTTTCTCGCGTACAATATTGATGGCAGATAAATTCAGGCCAATCATGGTAATCAATAAAACAAGGATGCCGGGTACCATGAAGAATTTATAATTCATTCTCGGATTATACCAGTTCGAGGATGTTGTTTCAATAACAGGTAATTCGTTAAAGCGGCCTGGAGTAAGTAGGGCTATCCTGAAATCGTTATTATAATTCTGTATAATGGTTCTCAGGTAGGTAGCGCCCAGGTTGGCTTTTACGCCGTTGATGGCGTTTACGGCCAGAAAAAGTTTAGCTTCTTTTCGGGCATACAGGTCTGCTTCAAATCCCCGGGGTAACTCTATAATCAGATCAGCTTTGTCGTTGTCAATGCCCGTCATTGCCTGGTTAAAATCACCACTGTAATCAACCAGCTTAAAATAGTTGGAAGAAGTAATTTTATGGATAAGCCTGTTAGAGGTAGTACTGTGATCTCTGTCAACAATGGATATATTAATGTTTTTGATCTCATAATCAGCCGCCATGGGTAAAATAATCAGCTGGATTATGGGCAGGATGAATATTACCCGGATGATGGCGGGATCTCTGAAAATCTGTTTGAATTCTTTTTCTAATATATATTTCAATGGGTTCATGACAATCTGATTTTGAATTTTTTGATAGCCATGGCAAAAAAGAATAACATCATACCGGTAAGAATCAGCACTTCTTTCCAGATCAGGTTAAAGCCAAGGCCCTTGATCATGACAGATTTCACAATAATAAAATACCATTTTGCAGGAATGATATTGGATATCGTTCTTAAAGGCAAAGGCATATTCTCGATGGGGAAAATGAAACCACTAAACATGACAGTAGGTAAAAACATAACGATCAGTGAGATGAACATGGCTGATTTCTGCGAATCTGTAACAGAAGAAATCAGCAAACCCAATGACAGCGAAACAAGAATGAATAGAATGCTAACCGCAAATAATAAAGTAAGGCTTCCGTTGATAGGTACATCCAATACAAAATAACTCAGTAGTAAGATGGTAATAATATTGATGATGGATAGTAAAAGATACGGTACCGCCTTGGCTAAAATAATGATCAGTGGATTTACCGGGGATGCCAAAAGGATTTCCATATTACCCAGCTCTTTTTCTCTTACTACGGTTAATGATGTCATCATGGTACATACCAGCAGTAGTACCATTGCCATAACGCCGGGCACAAAATTATAAGCACCCTTTAGCTGTGGATTGTACATCATCCGCGTTTCAAGGTCAATGGTATACGGAATTGTATTGGGCTGGTTAATTTCTTTCTGAAAATCTGCTACAATAATGGAAAGGTAGGCGGTAAGTGTAGTAGCTACATTCGGATCTGTTGCATCCGCAATGATCTGTAAACGGGCGTTGTTCTGCGCGAGTATTGTTTTGTCAAAGTCAGAAGGAATAACCAGGGCCACTTTAATAGCTCCCCTTTTGAACATTTTTTCAATATCAGCCGTTTGGGTACTTTGATTGTAGAGCTCAAAGTATTTACTGGATTCTATTTTCTGAACCAGTTGCACTGAGGCAGCACCATTAGACTGGTTAACGATGGTAATATGGGCATTTTTAACTTCATTGGAAAGGGCAAAACCGAAAATGATAATCTGAGCCATAGGCATACCCAATAAGATCAACAGCGTTTTTCTATCCCTGAAAATGTGATAGAATTCTTTGAGGATAAAATGATAGAACTGCTTCATATTATTCGGTCCTTTTGGCTTTTCTGGCTATTTGTAAGAAAACCTGGTCCATGCTTTCCGCCTGATATAATCTCTTCAGATTTCCCGGTGTGTCCAGGGCATCTATCTGTCCGTCTACCATAATGGATACCCTATCGCAATATTCTGCTTCATCCATATAATGGGTGGTAACAAATACAGTGATGCCTTTTGCGGTAGCGTCATAAATCATATTCCAGAAATCCCTCCGGGTTATCGGATCAACACCTCCCGTGGGTTCATCCAGAAAAACAATCTGTGGATCATGAAATATAGCTACTGAAAATGCCAGTTTCTGTTTCCAGCCCAGCGGTAATTGCCCTACCAGTTGATCTGCTTCTTTTTCAAGACTCAGTTGCGTAAGCAGCTGTACAGTTTTTGTTTTGATGATATCGGGCCTGATACCATAAATACCTGCATAAAAACGGATGTTCTCCCTGATGGTAAGGTCTTCATATAAAGAGAATTTCTGACTCATATAGCCGATATTCTTCTTGATGGATTCATTCTCTTGGTATATGTCAAATCCGGCCACCGTAGCCTTCCCGCTACTGGGCATTGATAAACCGCAGAGCATTTTCATAGCAGTTGTTTTTCCGGCACCATTGGCACCAAGGAACCCGAAAATTTCTCCCCTTCCTACCTCAAAACTGATCTCATCCACTGCTTTAAAGCCGTTGAACGTTTTTGATAATTTTTCAACTATGATTGCTTTATTGGTCATGGTTTCTCATTAAATCGATAAAAACATCTTCAATACCCGGGTGTATACGGCTGGCTTCAACACCTTCCGGAAAATGAAGTTCTGTTGATTGCTGTCTGATTACTGCATGATGATATTCACCAAAAGGATATACCTGTTCTGCAAAATCCCATTGTCTGGCCTGTAGTAATAAGGCTTGCATATCCCGACCCTTGATGCGGTAAATCGTTTTTGAAAATGTATGCGTGATATTGTGCGGGGTATCAATATTCAGTATGCTGCCTGACTGTATCAATGCTACTTTGTCGCAAAGATTGGCTTCGTCCATATAAGGAGTTGATACCAGGATCGTGATGCCTTCGTTTTTTAAACCTTTCAGCATGTCCCAGAATTCTTTGCGTGATACAGCATCAACACCAGTAGTAGGCTCATCTAAAAACAGAACAGAGGGGCGATGTATCAGCGCACAGCTCAGTGCTAATTTCTGTTTCATGCCGCCTGACAGTTTACCGGCCCTTCTGTTTTTAAAGGGTTCGATTTGTGCATAGATACCCTTTATCAGATCGTAGTTTTCATCAATTGTTGTTTCAAAAATACTGGCAAAGAAATTCAGATTCTCCTGTACGGTCAGATCGGCATATAATGAAAACCGCCCCGGCATATAACCAATTCTTTTCCGGATCTCTTTATATCCGCTTATTACATCGAAACCGTCAACCAGCGCCTTACCCTTATCAAATAATAATAGGGAAGTCAATATTCTGAACAAAGTCGTTTTCCCGGCACCGTCGGGACCAATTAACCCAAACAAAGAACCCTTCTCAACTTCAAAGCTGATATTGTCTAAGGCCTTCACAACAGTTTTACCTGATGTGTAAGACTTGCTTACCGACGAGACAACAATCGATGCCTGCTCAGAATGATACTTCTCCATACATGCCGATTTTTAAATAGCCATCATTTTTTACGAGCACTTTTACCGCATACACGAGGTTGGCCCGTTCGTCTTTCGTTTGTATTGTTTTGGGCGTAAATTCAGCCTTAGATGCAATCGCCGATATGGTTCCGGCATATTCTTTGTATTCTTTCCTTCCCTTATCAATAAACACTTTTACTTTTTGCCCGATTCTGATCAGGGATAACTGGTCTCCGGTTATGTATATGCGCAGGGTGAGTTCATTTATATTGGCGATTTTATACAATGGTTTACCGGCTGCTGTTATTTCTCCTTCTTTTGCATAGGTGGTTAATACTATGCCGGTTACAGGATTTATCAGTTTTGCTTTATTGATCAGATCCTGTACCTGATCAATTTTTTTATTTACCGGATTGATCTCACTCAAAACAGCCCTGTTCTGATTCTGTACGGTAGCAACCTGAACATTGATCTGTTGTTGTGTAACTTTTATCTGTTTATTAACGGCTTCAATCTGATAATTGATATCATCCAGCTGTTTTCTTGTAGCCGCATCACTTTTCAAAAGGTTTTCTATTCTTTCTTTTTCGAATAAAAGGTTTTTCAACAATGCCTGCTGAACCTGTATCTGGTTATTCAATAATATTACCTGGGGCGATGCATCTGTCGTTTTTTCATGGATAGATTGCAAACTTGCATATAACTGAGCCCGTTGCAGTAAATAACTGGCTGAATCCAGCTGAGCTACTACCTCATCTTTGGCAAGGCTATCTCCCTCATTTACTGGAAAGGACAATAGTTTTCCCGGGATCTCGGCAGAAACTATCACTTCTTCTGATTCAAAAACACCTTGTGCATCAAACTCAGAATTGGATTTGCTGCAACCAAGCAGCAACAGTATGAAAAATGGAAGAGTAATTTTTTTCATATAATTATTTTTTCCCTTTTAATAATTGGTACACCAGTTTTGATTGAATAAGTTGTATTTCGTGTTGGATCAGTGCCTGTGCAGAAAGATCATATGCATTCACCTCTTTCAGATAATCGTTCGTGTTAATGACACCATTGGTAAGCTGTGCCAGTGTAACATTTTTGATCTGCTCTCTGATAGATACGATTTCTTTGTCCGAGCCAATCAGTTTTTCCAGTTTAGTAATCTCATCCAGCTGCTGTTTCAGCTGAATATTTGTATTCAGGAGATAAGTTTCTTTTTGATTCCTGATAAGTCCGGTTTGATTTTGCAGGATTGTTTTTTCCTTTCTGTTTGTATAAAAACCACCCAATGACCATTGCAGTTTGATGCCGGTTAGTGAAAACCAGCTGAATTCATTCTTCAACATATTCAAACCAGGTTTACCATAGCCGCCTTGTAAAAAAGCCCCCATTTTGGGTTTTGTTCTGGCATCAATCAGCCCGGTTTGTCTATCAACACTATTGATCTGTGCGTCAAATAAGGAAACTTCCGGTCGTAAGATCTGGTTGGTTTCGTCTAAGAGAATGATCTTTTCGGGTAATACAAAAACAGCCGAGTCGGTCAGTTTTTCACCACTCAGCAGTTCGAGCGCATTATACAAGGCCCTTTTTGCCGACAGGATCTCATCTATCCGCTGGTTATTCTGTAGGATCTGTGCCTTAACCTGCAACACATTATTCCGGAATACCACCCCGTTTTTGTATAGGGCCTCCACTTTCTGCAGGCCATTATTCAGATCGGTAGCTATGTATTTCAGCTGCGTTAAAACCGCATCAGTGTATAAAATACTGCAATAAACCATCGTTACCCGCTCTTTTAATTTGTACAGCTCCACTTCATTTTTCAGCAAGTCTATTTCAGTACTCAGTTGGGAGATTTCTCTGGTTTTTTTATTCAGTCCCCCGTCGTATAGTATTTGTTGGATTTCTGCAGTGGCTTTGTATTGATCTTTGGAAAGCGGATCGATCTTGAACAGATTATTGGGAATGGTTAATCCGGTAACATCAGATTGGTAGGTAACCTGACCATTGATGGTAATCTGCGGAAACAGCAGTGTTTTAATATTATCAATGTTCAAAGACGCTGTGCTTTTTAGTAAATTATGCTGGCGTATCAAAGGATAATTGCTGAGTGCTAAATCCTGCATTTTTTCCAGTGTATATGTTTGTGAGACCCCAATATTGGCAATCAGCAGAAAAAAAATAATCAGGTAACGCATAACAGGGTTATTTTTTGATTGAATCAATAATAAACTTCGGTACTTCCTGCATTCTTTGCAACATCAGTTCGTGATACTGTTCCTTACTAATCTTCATACCGTACAGGAACATGGGCTTCATCAGAAAGGGGAACACACACATGCTCAGTATATTCATTACAAGATGTTGTGGTTGGATCGCTTTTATATGTCCCAATTCTACTTCACGTTCTATCTGTTTGCTGAATTTCGGGAAGTCGGGCAGGTCGTCTGCAAACATCTTGTGAATGAAAAGCTCGGGCTGTTTGTTAATCTCGCTGATCACAAATACCGGCACAAAAGGATTGTCGATTGCCATCTGGATATAGGTTTCACAGATGCTTTCTATTTTCTCGAAAAGCCCCATATCTGAAGCGATCTTATTTTTTAGTATCGGAGAAAATTTCTGCAGTTCTGTAAAAAAAACCTTTTCGAATAAGAGGTCCTTGTTTCTGAAATAATAATGAAGCAGGGCTTTGTTAATACCTGCTTCATCTGCAATCTCCTGCATCGATGCCCCATCCTTCCCTTTTACCGAGAAGATGGTTTTGGCAGCCAATAAAATGGAATCTTCGGAGGTCGTTTGCTTATTAACCATATGGTTTAACCGTTTGGTTAACAAAAATAGGTAATTAACCAAACCACAGTCATTTTTTTTTTGATTGATACTTTTTCAGCAGAAGATTTTAACAGAAACAATTTCGTAACTATTTGATAGATTGTGTATTATAGAATATGTTATGGTTTCTTTACTGTCCTTATCACACTGGCTTTTGATCCTTCCCGCCGCTTTTATCATCGGCTTGGGTAAGGCGGGCCTGAAAGGCGTGGATATGCTGAGCGTAACCCTGATGGCTTTTGTATTTGGCGGCAAAGCTTCTACAGGCATTGTATTGCCCCTACTATGTATGGCAGATATTGCCGCTGTAGCCTATTATCACCGCCATGCACAATGGAACCATTTCCGGAAGATCACTCCCTGGATGGTACTGGGCGTATTGCTGGGTGTTTATTTTGGGAAGGACATGAATGAAACCGTATTCCGGAAACTGATGGCAGTGATCATCCTGATCACCATCGCCATTGTATTGGTAATGGAAATGCGCAAATCGCAGAAAGTGCCCGCACATCCCTTGTTTGCCATTGGTACCGGTTTGTCGGCGGGTTTTACCACTATGATCGGAAACCTGGCAGGCGCTTTTGCCAACTTATATTTTCTGGCCATGCGCATGACCAAAAATGATTTTATCGGAACGGCCGCCTGGATCTTCCTGTTCATGAACCTATTCAAACTGCCCTTCCAGGTTTTTTACTGGAAGAATGTTACCCTGCAAAGTTTTCAGGTAGACCTGGTACTGTTACCTATGCTGGCCCTCGGCTTTTGGGCCGGGATCCATATTGTGGGAAAGATCAAAGACGATAGCTACCGCAAACTGGTAATGGTATTAACACTGGCGGGTTGTGTGTTGATGTTGGTAAAAAGTTGAGGTAACAGTGTTTTTGCAGCCGATTACACCCCATCTCTTCATACCAGCACCCATAGATCATAATCGTTACGGCTTAGGTTCCACCGGAATCCAGATCTCCTCCTCCGAATCATCACAACCCTGTTTGTATTTTTCTCCCAGCAATTCAAAATGCGGCCGGTTGGCTAATGTATAGCCCGATCGGGGCAGCCATTCACTGAAAATATAAGAGAAGATCTCTGTACCCATGCCGGTATGCGGAAACACGGCATACAGCCCTCCTTCTACCAACAAAACTTCCATGCCCACCGGAATATTCCCTGCTTCAGTTACTTCTGCCGCTGCCCATTTGGTAAAGGGTGTATGCGGATTAAAGGCAAGGAAATAATCCGGTGGATAGAGCTGTAAAGAAAACAGATCGGTCCCGGTTTTGTGTGAGATTGTATTTCTTACCGGCATAAAAGACTGCCAGAGTTGCCCGGTTTTGTTGTCTGCTATAGACATCAACAGGTGTTTACCCACCAGTATCTTCTGCGTCAAATGAACTATTCTAGGTTCCATGTTATTGGTTTGTACGGGTATGTTACTGAAAATAAATCTCTGTACTGAATTGCCGTTCTGTTAATAATACCAGCCTAAAAAATTACTGAAATAAATATGGCAAGCTATGATAATATATGAAATAGCTATATATTTGTTTTACCCTCCCCAATCACTACGCATCCCAAGTTTGCCTGTTTCGTTTATCTATTTAATCTATAGTCCCATGCTTTTTTTACAAGCCAAAAAATCAATGCTGGTTGTAGCTCTGTTAATTACAGTTTCAACCATTTCTGCGCAACTGCATGAGCGGATCTACATTCAGTCAGACCGGAATAGTTTTGTAGCGGGAGAAACAGTATGGTTTAAAGTGTACCTGCTCAACTCACTGATGCCGGGCAGTACCTCTACCAACCTGTTACTGGATCTGGTAGATGAATCAGGCAAAAGGATCAACAGCGGTAGCCTGCCCATTTTTGGTGCAACCGCTTCGGGCAGTCTTGATCTGCCCTTAACCCTGCCGCAGGGGATCTATTTTTTGAGAGTGTATACCAACACGAAGCCGGATAAGAACAAGTATTTCTCTGCAACAAGAATACTCTATGTGTTCAACCCTTCCGGTAAAACAGCACCGGTTGCGGCTGACCCTGCTTGTATTTTCCATCCTTCATCGGGTAACCTGGTAGTAGGCATCGCCAATACCATCTATGTAGAAACCCGTGATCCACTTGGTAAACCTGCCGTTACCGAAGGAAAGATTGTAAACGCCAAAGGAGAGGAGCTGGCCGTATTTACAACTGATCTTAACGGAAGAGGCAAATTTGCACTGCTGCCCGGAGCGGGCGAAGAATACACAGCTCATGTTCGGTATGCAGGTGGTGCCGTTACAAAAGTATCCTTACCGCGCCCCGACGAAACCAAAGTATTACTCTCTGTATGGGAAGCCCCCAAAGCCAGGCAGTTCAATGTATTTATCCCCGAGAACCTGCGCGATGGTGCTG
>SCVK01000257.1 GCA_004297075.1 Chitinophagaceae bacterium | reverse complement strand
AAACTCACCAGCCAGTGAAAGCCTGCATACGCTTTTCGAAGATTACCGCGGTAAAGATTCTGCCCTCTATGCAACATTCATGCAGTTAGATACCCTGCAGAAACAGAATGCCAGCGATAGTGTTCTCAGTATTGTACGCGATCAGCGCGATGCACAGATCAAAGTAATGAATACAATGGTATCTACATTTATTAATCAGTCGAACAGCGCTGCAGCCCGTTATTATGCACTCGGCATGGCATCCCGCACCATGAAACAGGAAGATCTGCTGGTACTGGCCAATGCCTCTTTCGATAAATTCAAAGAACATAGCGGTCTGGCCAAGATCAAAAGCCTGCTGGCCGTACAACAACCCGCCGCTCCCAAATATCCTCTGCTCGATCAAACTGCACCGGAGATCAATCTGCCCGATGTAAACGGCAAACCTTTCCTGCTCAGCAGCCTGAGAGGAAAATATGTATTGGTTGATTTCTGGGCCAGCTGGTGCGGACCCTGCAGAAAAGAAAACCCGAATGTAGTCATCGCCTATAATAAATTCAAGGACAAGAATTTCACGATCCTGGGGGTGTCATTGGATAAGGAGAAAGCAGATTGGGAAGAAGCGATCAAAAAAGATGGTCTTACCTGGACACATGTCAGCGACCTGAAACAATGGGAAAGCAGTATGGTGCCGCTATACCAGTTTGATGGCATTCCTTTTAACGTACTCGTAGATCCCCAGGGTAAGATCATTGCTACCGGTTTACGCGGCGAAGAGCTGGAAAAGAAACTGGCAGAAGTACTGAAATAACAGATATGATCATCAACATAAAAAAGAGAGAGGTTATAACCTCTCTCTTTTTTATGTTGATGAAGTATCTGCTACAAAGAATTATAATACTTTAAAACATCTACCAGTTCTGCATCCTTTCTGAATGTGTATTTTTTTTCGTTGATATAGGCTTGTATTTTATCCTGTTTATCACTGAGTGCGGTCAATACCTCCTGTTTGTTCAATTTCAGGAATTTAAGCTTCCCGTTTTTACCAACATAATACTTGGCGGTGCTGGCAAAGGTTTTCACAATGCCTGCATTGATCTCGCTCATTTCAGTCAGCTGTTTTACATCCAGTTTGTACAAACCCATTTCGGCTTCCAGTAATACCTGTACAAATTCGTTTCCCCGAAGATCTGCACCGGAAATACCCCGTTTAAATACCATATACGTAGCAGGATCCTCTTTAGGCATCAGCGTAAAAGAAATTATATCTTCCTGGAACTCGAAAGGCTCATCATTTTTATTAAAGAACAGCGTATTGTCATACACATTGTATTTCAATTCGAGGTTCTGGTAAACACCCCTGGTAATGGATACTGCCCCCTTGATCCATTTGTCTACCAGAAAAGGCGTGCCGCGGATCCCTGAGTATTTCTCAGGATTAAAATTCTTGGAACTTACGGGATCCTGCAACTGGAAAACGTTCTGGGCAAAACTTGATCCACTTAAAAGGAGAAGAAAAAAGATAATAGCGGCAGATAATTTCATATCAGGATGTATTAATAATAAACAAAAGCTATTCAAATATAATCCTGTTTTCCTGTCGCATCAAGTGCTGTTTGTTAAAATAATAAAGGCCGCCCGAGGGCAGCCTTTATCAGTTTATTCAAATCAGCACCCGATTAATAACCGGCGTTCTGCTGTGTTTTGATTTGTGGGTTGGCATCCACTTCCACTTGAGGAATAGGGAATAACCTTCTAAACACGGTGTAAGGAACCGTTCTGGAAGTAGCAGGGTAGTTGGTACTACGAACGATATTACGCTTTAAACGTTGCATATCATGGAACCTGTCTCCTTCAAAAGCCAGTTCTTTTCTTCTTTCGGTAATGATGTCTTCGAACAACTGAGCACCTGTAGAAGCAATAGCTGTAGCACCTCTCCTGCTGGTAATGTAGTTTACGTAAGTCAACGCATCTGCTTCGTTACCCGGCAGGGAAGCTTCGGCAGCGATCAGGTACATTTCACTTAAACGCAGTACTTTGGTATCACTCAGATCGCCCTGGATTACCGGATACTTATTAACAAATGCAGCAGCCAATCCCGCTCTTACACCCGTTGGGTATAATGCCTTACGCACATCAGTTGCTTCGAAAGAAGCATACAGGTCATCAGCACAAAGCAGGTCACCGTAGTTACCAGCCTGGCTATACAGGTAGCTCAATGCATCGAATGCCAGGTTGGCTACCGCATCAGAAGAAACTTCAAATAAAGTCTCCAGTTTGCTGGTAGTAACCACAGAGTTGCTCCAGTAAGAAGCATGGCTCGCAGCGGTCAAAGAAGTAAATCCACCATTGTTGATCACATCTAGTGCAGCAGTTTTAGCATTGGTTTTATCACCCATATTCAGGTACACTTTTGCCTGAAGGGCCTTAGCCGCATATTTGCTGAACTGAGAAGAGTTGGTGTATTTGGTCATCAGGGTATACGCTTTGTTCAGGTCATCAACCATCAAAGTATACACTTCAGAAACCTTGTTACGCGCTGGTTTCAGGTCCGGATTGTAAGTAGTTACAATAGGTACACCCAATGCAGCAGGATCATCGCTGTAAGGTTTGGCAAAATGACGTACCAGTGCAAAATAGGCCAGGGCACGGATCGCATAAGCCTCTCCTCTGTATTGATCCACATTAGCGTTAGAAGCTACGGTGGTGTTGATGATATTGTTGGCACGCAGAATCACGCTGTAAGCAGAAGCCCACAAACCAGACACGTTACCATCACCGGCTGTAGCACCTTTGGTGTCGCTGTAATCATTAAAGAAAGTATAACGGTTGGTATTCAGAGCAGATTGGTAAGCATTGTCTGCCATGATATCGCCCCAGATAGGCATTGATCTTCCGTAAAAATCCACCCCACGCAAACCGGCATAGGCACCACGGAGGGCTACCTGAAGGTCAGCTTCTGTGCCCAACGCCTGCTCAGGCGTTAAGGAAGTAGGTGAGTTCAATTCAATGAAGGTTTTTTTACAGGATGACGCAGTTACCAGTAACACTATTACCAGTAACATCTTATAGTTTAATATTCTTCTCATAATTGAAAGTGTTTTTTAAAACTGTAATTAAAACGCAACGCTCAGACCTACAGTTACAGTTTTAGGGATGAATACGTTCAAGTTACTTGCACTATTTGTACCCTGCTCCGGATCGAAAGCCAGGTTCTTGTCTTTCACCCATGTAAACAGGTTCGTACCTCTCACGTAGAAATTAGCACTACTGATACCGGCTTTGGCAAGTACTTCCTTAGGCAGGTTGTAGCCAATTTGAATTTCACGTAATCTTACGAAATCACCCTTTTGCAGGTAGAAAGTTGAAGCGCTCTGGAAGTTTTTGTTACCACCGTAGATATACTTAGGTATATCAGTAACATCACCAGCTTTCTGCCAGCGGTCAAGTACACGGGCAACTTTGTTGAAAGTAGCACCAAAACCGGCACCAGTGTAATACCCTCCCCATGTATCATATACCATGTTACCATAGTTATAATACAATTGAGCACTTAATGTAAAGTTTTTGAAAGTAATGGTATTGTTCAACGAACCGAAATACTTAGGTTGTGCATTACCGGCCAACACCCTTGCATTTACACCAGGGTAAACATTGGTTTTGGTTCCCCGTACATTATCAGCATACCAGTTAGGATCTCCTGTAGCAGGATCAACACCGGCCCACTCTCTTAAGAAGAAAGAGTTAAGCGGTACGCCCTGACGGATGATAAAGTTACCATTGGCGATATCTGCACCACCTGGCAATTCAACCACTGTGTTTTTGTTATTGGCAAAGTTGAAATCGATATCCCATTTGAAGTTCTTTGTCTGAACAGGAACAACACTCAGGTTCAGCTCTATACCTTCATTCTTCAGGGTACCGATATTTCTTGTTGCAGAAGCAAAACCGGAAGTACGTGACAAAGGAACGGATAACAACAGAGAAGAAGAAGTTCTGGTGTAATATTCAGCAGTCAGGCTGATTCTGTTCTTCAGGATACTTACGTCCACACCTACATTAAATGGTTTGTTCAACTCCCATGTCAGGTTAGGATCACCTACGTTGGCAGGCGCACTACCAGGTAACTGGTTATAGTTGCTACCAAAGCTGTATAGTGGAAGCGCATCATAGTTACCAATGGCGGTATTGCTACCGTTAACACCATAAGAAGAACGGAGTTTCAACTGGGTAATGAACTTTACATTCTCCATGAATCTTTCTCTGTCAACATTCCAGGTTCCACCAACTGACCAGAAATTACCATACTTGTTATTAGGACTGAACTTAGAAGATCCATCACGACGGAAACTTCCTGATACTACAAAACGGTTCTGGTAATTCACCGCCGCAGAAGCAAACTGGGAAGCAAATGAGTACTCAGAGATGGTAGCAGAAGCAGTGGTTGGACTGGCACCTGATGCAGGGTAAGTTAAAGTAGTGGTGGGAGGGAACTGCTGAGACTGCAGAGAACTGAAGTAACCAGAAGATTTCTGTGCTTCATAACCGATCTGTGCATTGAAAGACAAGTCTCCACCACGGGTAATATTCTGTTGCAGATCCAGGGTGTTGGTCCATACCCAGTTATAATAACGGGTATAGTAAGAAAACGCTCTACCACTTGAAGCAGCACCATCACCATGTAAAGGGTTGTTATACTGATCTTCTTCCAGTACGTTATAGTCTACACCATACTGAGATTTGAATTTCAGATTCTCCAGAATCTTGTACTCACCATATACACTTCCACGCAAACTGGCTTGTCTCAGAAATCTTTTATCGAGTTCGCTCAGGGCAATGGTATTGTGTAAGCCACCAAGACTGGCACTGGTCAGGTTATAAGTACCATCGGCTTTGTAAGCAGAATAAGTAGGTAACAGGAAATAAGAAGACAGAACAGGGTTACCAAAAGCACCACCGGCTAAAGGAGCACGCTGGTTAACCGCACCACCATTCAGACTGAACCCAAGTTTCAGTTTATCGGTAGCCTGGTTGGTAATGTTTACATTACCATTGGTTCTGGTTAATCTTGAGTTGATAGTAGTACCATCCTGTACAAAACGACCACCGGACAGGAAAAACTGTGTTTTATCGTTACCACCAGAAGCGCTAACGTTGTATTGTTGCTGGGTACCATTCCGTACCACATTGTCTAACCAGTTAAAATCAATACCATTACCCAAACCTAAAGCAGTCAGAGTTGCGGTAACGTTAGCAGGAGTCTGACCTGCATTAACCAAACCTTCACGGGTAATATCAAGGTACTGCTGTGCACTCAGGGGTTTGTATTTGTCGTTGGTGTAAGCCGTATTGCTCTGACCAACCTCTGTGTCAAACCTGAATTTGGTTTTGCCACCTTTACCTTTTTTGGTAGTAACCACAATTACACCGTTGGCAGCACGGCTACCGTAGATCGACTGGGAAGCCGCATCTTTCAGCACAGAAATGCTTTCAATGTCATTTGGGTTTAAGGTACTCAGCAGGTTGGAAGTGGTTTGCAGTCGTGATGCATCACCTGTGTTAACAGGAATACCATCGATGATCCATAAAGGGTTACTGCTACCGTTAACGGAGCTGATACCACGGATGATGATGTTCTGAGAAGCTCCCGGCTGACCAGAAGCGGCTACAGATTGCAGACCAGCTACTTTACCTTGTAAGGCCTTATCTACAGAAGAAAAAGGCAGGTTCTCAATCTCAGCTGCTTTTAAAGTAGCTACGGAACCGGTAAGATCTGATTTCTTCTTGCTACCATAACCAACTACCACAACCTCCTGGAGGTCCTGCTCAGTTGATACCAGGGAAACAGTGATATTGGTTTTGGTACCAATAGACACTTCCTGACTGGTATAGTTCAGAGAAGAGATGACCAGTACTTTCGCTGAAGCTGGCACATTGATCGAAAAATCTCCATTGGCATCCGAAGTTGTACCGGTGGTTGTACCTTTTACAACTACAGAAGCATTGGGAACAGGGTTACTTTTGGAATCAGTAACTTTTCCTTTTACTGTACGTGTTTGGGCCGCTATTTGGGTAATAGCCAGCACCACGCACAATAACATTGTGACTAATTTTCTCATAATTCAGTTTTTAGTGATTGCGGGGGCGCAAATTAGTTAAAGAAAACATAACATAACAATATAAGACAGGATTATGTTGTTTTATGCTGCAATTTTCAAAAAAAAGGGAGTTGGAAATAAAATATCTGTTATTAAACATTTGTTTATCATTAAATTACAAATAATATTTTATCTCTATTTTACTAAATAATGTTTACCCTATTTTCGGATTTTTCCCTTTCTCGCAACATTTTACCAGACCCTTTTTCTGACTGTTTGCAGTAGAAATCTGTTTTATTTACCTGCATCTGCCCTGACAAGACTAATCTTATTATATTTTTATTTATATTATTAAAAATATAATGTTCAATTCCGGGTCGATATTCAAAGACATAAAAAAACGTTCCCATGTTTTCATGGGAACGTTTTGAAAAGGATCTAACCGGATCTCATTTATCCCAGAAAACCCTTACCAGTAAATTAGCTTTTTGTGGAGGTGCGTTTTTATTCGCATCAATCTCACTCTGCGGGAAAGGCAATGACCTTGGAATATCGGTAGTTACCGCATTCACCACTTTGGTGATAGCGGGGTAACCGGTTCTTCTCCAGTCGGTCCAGGGTTCCTGCATCACACCATAGTTAGCCACGAATTTTTCTGTAATGATGGTTTCTATTTTCTGTGCTTCCGTTCCGGCCAGCGTACCATTGGCAGCAAGATAAGTGGCAATGTTAGCAGCAGAAACACTTGCAGCCTGCATACTCGCGGTAATACCTGCCTGAAAAAAGGCCTGTGCATCACCAGGTGCACCGTATACAGCCGCTTCGGCACGGATAAAATTATATTCTGCAAAAGTCAGCATCCGGATCGGCGCTGTACCATCATAGGTAATGCCTCCTGCCGCCGGCAATGGATTTAAAGAACCATCGGCATTGGCCGTACCGCCGGTAGCGGCACCACGGAGAAACACGTGCATTCGGGAATATTTCTGTGACTGCGGATCAGCAGCAGATGCCCCAACATAGTTAGTGGAACTGTAAGGAAAAGGTGTAAAGTAGAATGGCCGACGCGGATCAGATTTGGCATTCATGGCATCTACCAGTGTTTTGTTAGGGAAGAGATAATTAGTACGGCTGATCTCGAACTGGTGTATCGGATTCTGCCTGTTGGTAACATTGAAGAACGGCATTTCAAAATTATCGGCATTGGCAGCAAAAAAACTAACCCCTGCCTGGTTTACCAACGCAGTAATCTTGGCTACGCAATCTGCTTTATTCAGTTTCGAATAATGAATCAGCAACCGCAATTTTAACGTGTTACCAAATTTGATCCAGTTGGCCTTACGGGTGGTGAATGATCCGGAGTAAATTGTTGAATTCGTACCCGGAGCAAGACCTGTTGAGGTACTGTTCAGGTCGGCCAGCGCTTCATCAATGCTGGTAAGCAAAGAAGCATAGATAGTGGCCCCGTCATCAAACTTAGGAGAAGGGTTGCCTCCGGCCTGCTGCGCCTCGCTATATGGAACATTGCCAAAAGCATCTACCAAGTGATGATAATTATACGCTTTCAACAATTTGGCTACGCCCCTGTAATAAGGTGCATTTTGTGCAGTAGCCAGGCGAATGATCACTTCCAGATCATTCAATGTAGTGGCGTAAGCAGACGACCACATATTATTTACATCAGATGACTGCAACAGGTATTTTTCATACTGCTGTGTTTGTGTTTCACCACCAGTGGTTTGTCCGGATAATTGCTGCACCAACAACGCGGCATAACGGTTCAGATCACTACCACTAGCAAAACCGGTATTCACCGTTGCGTTTGTTAATAAAAGATCAATCGGTGCTGCCGTTTCGGCAATACGGTCCGGGTCTTTATTAATATCGAGGTATTTTTTGCAGGAACTAAGCCCAACTAAACAAAAGGCTGATGCTGCGATTAATATTTTTTTCATTGTCGGATGTTTAATTTGATAAGTAGTAGGTTGATTAAAGGGTGATTCTAAGGTTTACACCAACAGTACGGGTAGATGGATTCGCATTGAATTCCAATCCCTGGATATTGCTTGAACCCAGTGCATTCTGCTCAGGATCCAAGTGTGGTGCATCTTTTGCCTTCAGGTACAGGTTACGGCCAAATATGCCGAACTCTACATTTCCGAAAGGTGTTTTATCAACCAGCTTCTTAGGAAGCTTCATGGTCAGGTTCATTTCCCTGATCCTAAACCAGGATGTGCTTATAATATATCCTTCTGCAGCTACATACTTTCCTGAGTTTCCCCAGTACTGATCGGCCCGGATCGGAATATTTACCGCGGCGCCGGTAGCATCTACACCCTGGAACTGGTAATTACGCAGGGGGGTTACATTGTCTTTATCAAATCTTGGCAAAGAAGCGGTTTCTGCTACTACCCCGTTTCTACGCAGGTCGGCCAGATTACGGCTGTACAGGTCACCACCTTCACGGATATCGATCAGTACATCTAATGTCAGGTTTTTGTAAGTGAAGGTATTGGTCAGACCAATGGTGTATTTCGGATTGGAATTACCAATCTTGAATACACCCGAAGTAGGCAGTGGTAAACCGGCATTGGTACCGGTTGTCTGCAGAATCAGCTGACCACTTGCATTACGCTGGTACATGTTGCCATAAATAGCACCATATTCTTCGCCTTCTACCAGACGGATATTAGGTGTGGTAAAACCAGCCAGTGTAATCACAGATACACCCGGAGCCAGTTTGGTAACCACACTCTTGAACTGTGTATAGTTGGCATTGATGGTCCAGGTAAAATTATTAGACTTGATCGGAACCAATCCTAAAGTAAGCTCTGTACCCTTGGTCTCAATCTCACCCGCATTCTGGAACAGGGAAGTTACACCTGCTGCAGGAGATACCGGAACACCAAACAATCCATCAGTGAGTTTGCGCTGGTAGTAGTTGGCCTGGATAGTTACCCTATTATCAAACAGGTTCAGATCTGTGCCAATCTCCCACTCTGTGGTAAACTCCGGTTTCAGTTTGGGGTTACCGGCTGCGTTGGAAATAGTATAACCGGAAATGCCGTTGAAAGGATATGCAATAGAAGGACCAAAACCATCTGCCGCACCACCCAATGCTGCATAGTTATCAGTGTTATAGGCAGGAGCCGCACGGCCCACTTTACCATAGTTGGCACGCAATTTCCAGAAGCTGATCACTTTGCTTTTCAGTGAAGGCAGGGCATCTGTCATCACTGCACTCAAAGCAGCGGCAGGATAGAAGATTGATCTTGATCCCGGTGCCAATGTAGAAGCAAAGTCGTTCCTCGCTTTTACGTTCAGCGATAACCATCTTTTGTATTCTACCACCACATCACCAAATACACCTACGGTTCTGGTTTGTGAAGTTCCTACTGCTGGAGTATTCAATACAGTAGCGTTACTGATCTGATCAAAACCACGAATGGCAAGACCTGTACTGCGGGCTGACATGCTGTTGGAATAATTATCAAAGATCTCATTACCCACTGTTCCGGATACATTGAAGCTTCCGAATTGTTTCTGTGCATTCAGTGTAAGATATGAGTTAAGATTGCGGAGGTTATTCCTTGCATCCAGGATACCACCGGTTCCGTTAGCGCTGGTATTACCACCTCCTCTTGCACCGATCTCATCAAAACCATGTGCACGGAAGGTCTGGATATCGCCACCTACTTTCAGATCGGCATTTAACCAGCTGTTGAATTTATACCGCAGACCGATATTACCAAGAAAACGGTTTACCTCATCGTTATACTTGATGTTGTCGATGCTCCAGTAAGGGTTGTCTTCTCCGCCAAAGAACCACTGGCTGCCGGTTGCGTCATAATAAGGCGAGCCGGTAAGATTATAACTGCGGGGTGCGAAAAGAGCCCTGAATACAGGATTCGACAACTGGTTACCCTGCTGGGTTCTGATAGAAGAAGTATTGTTGATGCTTAAATAAGCACTTACCGTCAGTTTATCAGATACTTCAGAGTTCAGGTTAAGGGAAAGTACATTCTTACTTAATTCGTTGGAGCGGATCACATAGGTCTCCCTGGTGTTGTTATAAGAAACACGATAAGTGGTTTTGTCGCTTCCACCACTGAAACTTACAGAGTTCTGGAGGTTGATACCATTAGAGAAAAGGTCTGAAACGTTGTTGGGGTAAGCAGTTAAACTTTCCTGTTTGCCAAAGAAGTTGGTAACTGTCTGGCCCAAAATCCTCGGCCCCCAAGAAGTGGAAGCCAGCGGATTATACACACCAACAGTAGTGGTTGCTGTAGCAGCACCGGTGGAGGTACCCTGTGCATATTCGTTCTGGTAATCGGGCAGCATATTCACACTTACACTCTGGTAAGAAGAATTGATATCAATGCTGTTCTTGCTTCTGCGTTTTCCTTTTTTGGTAGTGATCAGGATCACACCTGCCGCACCACGGGAACCGTAGAGTGAGGTTGCTGCCGCACCTTTCAATACGGTCATTTCTTCAATATCATCCGGATTGATATCAATGGCACGGTTAGAATTGGTAACACCATTCTGCAGAGCTACACCGCCGCCACCGTTATCGATAGGCACTCCATCAATCACAAACAAAGGAGCACTGCTACCGGTCATAGAGGTATAACCCCTGATCAGGATAGCCGAACCTGCAAAAGAACCACCGGTACCCTGTGTACGAACACCGGCCACTTTACCCACTACGGCGTTGGTAATATTGGTGTTTCTTACCTGGGTAAGGTCTTCCGCTGCAATGGTTGGGGTTGAATAACCGAGTGTTTTTTTATCTCTTTTGATACCAAAAGAGGTAACCACCACTTCTGAAAGATTATCATCTTTCCCAGCCAATACGGTTGATAAAACATTCGAATTACTTACCTGTAATTCTTTTGTTTCAAAATTCAGGGCAGCAAACACAAGGGTTCTTGCTCCGGATGGAAGGCTGATCCGGTAATTACCTTCCGCATCAGTAATAGCTCCTGTATTGGAACCTTTCACTGTTACAGATACACCTGCAACAGGTGCGCCTTTGTTGTCGGTAATTTTTCCCGTGATAGTTCGGGACTGTGCAAGCGCCTGGGATAGGCACATAACAATGCACAATAGCATTGTAACAATTTTTCTCATAGTGCAGGTTTTAATAATTGAAAAGTACAATTTAGTTAAAGAAACCACTGTATAAGACTCCAAGACAGGATTATCTTGTCAAATGCTGCAATTTTTTCTAAAAAATAATTGTACAGGAAATTTTATCTAAAATGTGATCTTCATTTACTTATAAAACTTTTCCAAAAGGATAAGCACAGTCCTGAATCTTTTGATTCCTTTAAAGCCTGTGTAAATTTCCTTTGTCGAAGTTTTATAGCGGGCAGTTTGGCCATTTCTTCAGCCGACTCCATTAAAAGTTTGTAATTGCGGCATAATCTTCTGTCATTTTCAAACTGCGAAAACGTTCTCTCCGCCACCCACCATTTGCCAATAGCTTTTCAACCTGCCTTATCTTCAGTGTCCCTTAACTCTATTTGAAGCAGATATACGAATTTTTTGAACACATCAGAGATTACATCTCTTCTCACCGTTGTTTGCTAAAATGCATTTAATGCTGCCAAACGCGTTTTGTAACACCCGCATCAATAAGATCACTACCTCACTATCATAAATGGGAGCTGCTGTTACCATAACCACCAGCAAAACGCCATTCTTATCGACTACAATATGACGTTTAATCCTTTTTATTACCGTTCTAACTCTTAAGAGATCTGTTATAGCTCCAGCAAACCGTTGGACTATCCATTATTCTTAATGTGCACGTATATTCTGACCTTGCTTCACTCGAATTTTGCTTCGCAGCTTATCTAAAATTTTATCAAACTAACTTTCCCCCGGAGAAACCGGAGCATTGTAAATTAGATAAATGGGGCAATTATTCATCCATTAAACATGAAAAATTGCACATGAAAAAGCCGAAATTTACAGAAGCGCAGATTATCCTTTGATCAAACAATCTGAACAAGGCGTCAAGGTTAAAGAGAGCTACCCGAAGATGGGGATCAGTGAAGCCTTTTTATCTCACCATAGCGGGATAAAAAGAAGAAGGGGGGTGGGCGTCTCTGAGCTATGCGAACTCCACCAGTTAAATAAAGGAATACCCGATTAAAACAAATGGTAGCCGATTTGAGCCTTGATAAACAGGTGATACAAGATGTTATCAAAAAAAAGATCTGAGGCCAGCCCAAAAGAAGGTGCTATCCTTCGATATAGTCAGCAATTATAAAGTGTCAACTCGGAGGGTGTATAGGACCCTTCAAATTCATCATTCGATATTTTACTATCAGTATCATCGAGTGAAAGGCTGGGCCATCAGAGCAAGGATTAACGAGATTGCCCCTGCTAAGGTTCGTTATGGTATGTGCGTATATAACCTTGCTACGTTGAGAAGGTTCGACTAACAATCCTAAACGGGCGCATCGTATTTATAAAGAAGCGTGTTTGAACCTGCGAAACAAAAAACCTATACGCAGCAAATCAGGTGTGTTCTATTGGGAACGGTTTGGGAACATTGAAATTTATCAATGCCGGTCGATGGATTTTATAAGCGTCGCATCCTTTGATGTGTAACATTCCTTTTGTTAATCTCGCTGTAAGCGTGATGGATAATTGTAGCCGGGAATGCCTTGCGATCGTCGTGGAACAGTTCTTGCGAGGCAGTGATGTGTTAGTAGTTCTTGAAGAAATAAAATTATTTCGTGGATTAGTTCAGCAGATACAAACGGACAATAGAACTAAGTTTGCTTAAAAGGAAATGGGAAAATGGGCCTATGCCAATCAGGCGACTATGAAATATTCCAGACCAGGTAAACCGGCCGACAACCCTTTTGTTGGCTCCTTTAACGATAGTTTTAGGGATGAGTGCCTGAATGCCCACTGGTTCTAATCTTTGGAAGATGCTGCTGAAAAGATTGAAAGACAGAGAACAGAATACAATCAGTACCAGCCGCATAGTTCATTGGATGATATGACTCCTGTGGAATACGTGGGAAGGTGCTTGAAATTGATAGAGGAAACTGTGTCCCTGCCGAAGGCTTTTGTCCTTAATCGAATGATTTTGCAACTGAAAATATCCATCAGCTGCATCAGAAAAATCATTCTCCCAAGACAGATACACAAGTTCTTAAACTACCTCATTACTATAGTTTAAGGTGCTTCGAAATATGAGAAGAACCCACTTTTGTCGTTAACACTAAATCTTACTAGCTGAACTTTGGGGGAGTCTACAACTCATATTTAATTGATTCTTCGCACATTAGATTGTTGTCAAAAAAAAAGGCTGCTAATGCTTGCTTTCTCAAAAGATGCTATTTATATTAGATAAAAAATAATTCCTATGAAACGAATTTTTTTACTGCCCTTGTGTGTTTGTCTCACACTTTTTTTATCTTTTTCAAGTACTAAGGTTAATGCAACTTACTTGTCTTGGTATTCATTAAATACACAGCACAATGTGTATGATTTTGCCCGTACATTCAATCAAAATGATGACTATGTAAGAGGTTTTTGTTTTGCGTGGGATGCATTAGGTGGGCATACTGGAAATTTTTCAACACTTAATATTGATATTCAAGTGCCTGATATAACTAATTATTGGAGTGATCTTTCAACTGCACCACCGTGGATTACTCTTTACACCGTTAAAATAGGCAGCTTGGTTTCAATCACATCAACCGATGCTGCCAACTATATGTATAACACTGCATACACAATCGAAACTCTTTATCTTCCAACAATAACAGACCCAAGTGAATATAATTTTTATTTAGGATATATTAATCTACTTTATCAGGTATCGTACAATTTCTCTGTTCTTTATATGAGTCCTGGTACATATATATAAACAAACCATGTTGTAGAGTAGTTGTTGATAGTTAAAACAAGCCTACTTGTATATGTAGAGGCTTGTTTTAACTACGCACCAAGTTAAATGTTCGAAATTGTCAACTATGTTTTCTTCCCGAAGTTGACAGGATCAGTACCGGAAGCAGGATCAGGTTGGTTAAAGTGCCTACCACCAGGGTAAGGGAGGTAAGCCAACCTAGGGCTTTAGTACCGCCGAAATCACTGATACAGAAGATGATAAAACCCGCAATCAATACCAGGGAAGTATAAATGATACTGATGCCTGTATGACGGATGGTTTGTACCAGCGTTTGCGATACCTGGTGATTGTAATGGGGTAATTCCTGTTTATAGTTAATGAGGAAGCGTATCGTAACATCGATGGCAATACCGAGCGCTACGCTGAATACCAGTACAGTAGATGGTTTCAGCGCAATACCTGCCCAGCCCACCACACCTGCGGTAATCACCAGCGGGATCAGGTTGGGGATGAGTGAACAAACCAGTATACGGAAAGAACGGAACAGGTATAACATACAGAGTGTGATCAATGCAAAAGCCCATACAATACTTTCCTTTAATCCACGGATAATAAAACTGGATCCTTCGAGAAAACTGATACTGCTGCCGGTAAACGTAATTTTATAGGAGGCAGTATCAAAAATTTCATTGGCTTTCTGCTCAAAATGATTCAGCAAGAGAGGCAGTTTGGCACTGCCGATATCTTTCATGTTCACACTGATACGGGCCACCTGCTGCGAACTGTCCATGAAACTGCTGATGAGCCTGGTAACACCTTTGGGTGAAGTGGTTTTAGCAGTATCGTTTTGGGTTTGCAGGTAAGGTGCCATAAAAACGAGATCCGATTCATAGGGAATGGTATAGCTCATACTATCTCCGTCAAAATAAGCCTGCTTGGCAAATTTCAATCCTTCTACAAATGACAGTGGTCGGGCCGTAGCAGGATCGGCTTCGATATATGCTGATAACTCATCGATTTTACTGATCGGTTTACTACGGAAAATCCCTTTTTTCTTTTTGGTATCTACCAGAATTTCAAGCGGCATCACCCCACCGAACTGCTGTTCAAACCATTTCAGGTCTGTGTATACTTTATCGTTCTTAGGCAGATCATCTACAATAAATCCTTCACTTTTAATCCGGAAGATGCCGAGGATGGCGAATACGGTAATCACGGCTGTTACACCATATACCCAACGCGAATGCTGGAAAGTCCATTTTTCGATCCGTAGTAAAATCTTCTCCAGCAAAGCGTTTTCGAGGTAACGGGTATGTTTGGCTTCGGGTGGCGGAAGGTAACTGAGTACAGCCGGGATAAAGATGAGTGAGATCAGGAACAATGCCATGATATTGATACCCGCTACGGCACCAAACTCTTTCAGCAGATCGCTTTTGGTTAAGGCAAATACCGCAAAACCAATGGCCGCGGCAATATTACAGAACAGGGTAACAATACCCATTCTGCCCACCATGGTAATCAGTGCCTTATCCCTATCACGCAGATCCAGGTAAGCCGTATGGTATTTATTGAGGAAGTAGATACAGTTCGGGATCCCGATTACCACTACCAGCGGTGGAATTAATGCGGTTAACAGGGTGATCTTATATCCCAGTAACACAATCGTTCCCAAACTCCATACCACGCCGGCACCCACCACAGCTAAACTCATCAAGGTAGCACTCACCGAGCGGAAAAAGAGAAACATGGTAACCACCAGCAACACCAGCGAACCGATCAGGAACCAGTTCATCTCATTTTTGATACGGTTACCGATGGTGGTTCTGATATACGGGAGTCCACTGGCATAAACAGTTGTATTGGTTTTTTTCTCAAACAACTGTACCTGCGCCAGAATATCGTTGATCAGCCTGGTTCTGCTTTTACTGTTGATGGTGTCTTTGTTTACGTTCACACCCATCAGGTAACTATGGGTTTCGGGATTATACAGGAGCCCACGGTAAAAAGGCAGGTTTTCCAAAACAGTACGGTCGCTGTCGAGCAATGACTGTGATGTATAGGGATACTGAAATATCTTCTCCGGTAACAGGCGGTGTTCGGCACTGTCGTTTTTGAGATTTACCACTTCCGGGATACTCAGGATATCGGTAACACCTGCTATTTTTTTTAATGCCTGGTGTAGTGCCCCTACTTCATTAAAAAAAGTGGTTTTGTAAAACTGATCAGACCCGATACCTATGACCATGGTATTGCCATCGCCACCGAATTTTTTCAGGAAAGACTGGTAATCCTGGTATTTGGGATTGTCGGTAGGAAGAGCCCGGGTAAAATCGTAACTCAGCTGAACCTTTGATGCCTGCCAGGCCATAAACGCCGTGGCAACGGTTACTATAACAAGGAGGGGAAAACGGAAACGGAGAATGAATTTGCCTGCTTTATACCACATGGAGGTCGGTTGATAGAATTTATACTACAAAGAAAGCAATAAAAAGTCACATGAGATTACGGTTGATTACACGTTGGAATCAGTTGTTTACACGGAGTTTTGCAGGAGTTGGTTTTACAGCCTTGATTAAGGCTTAATTTCAAGTATCCAATATCAACTAACGCGTTTTCAATACCCGCGCTGGTTGAAAAATCCAATATCCATGAAAAGGAACAGGTATCTATATCTGTTAACACTGCTTATGAGCTTGTACCCCGGTGTCGGCATTATTGCCCAGGGTGTCTGTTCCAGTAGTGCCCTTGCACCTGTGTATAGTGAGACTTTTGGTACCAGCACTTCTTCTACTAAAAAAAATTCCATCCCTACCGGTTTTGTAACCAACTACAGCTTCAACGGCAGTTCTGCGCTGAGTGATGGTGAATACATGGTAACGCCTTTGGGAAAGAATACCGGAAGAAACGACTGGGCGCAGGGCCGCGACCATACCGGCAATACCAACGGCAATATGTATATAGTGAATGCCGGCAAGCCCAACAGTGGTCCGGTAGACCTGTTCTTTTCCAAACAGGTGGATAATCTTTGCCCGGGTTCTGTGTACAGTTTTTCTGCCTGGATGGCCAATATGAATACCATTTCCAATACCAAATCTGTCTGTGGTGCAGGACTGGTCTGGCCAAAAGTTACCTTCAATATCAAAAACACTTCGGGTACTATCCTCCAGTCGTATACGACCGATACACTACCCTTAACAGTCAACACTACATTGGCCCCCAACTGGAAACAGTATGGTTTTCAGTTCTCTTTACCGGCTGGTACTACTTCGCTGATACTGGAGATGAGGGATGCGTTGGGCGGACAGGCCTCTTATTGCGGCAATGACCTGGCCATTGATGATATTATTTTTTCAGCCTGCACCCCTACCGCAACGGCAGTGATCAGTACGGCTTCAACCATCTGTTCCGGCAGTTCTACCAGCATTGATTGTTCGATGGTGAATAGCCCGTTCAGTAACCCTGCCTATCAGTGGCAGAAAAGCACAGATGCGGGTACTACCTGGAGCAATATCGGTACACCGGGCACTTCGGCCATGAGTTATGCCATTGCAAATGCGATAGTGGCAGATGGAGCAAGTTACCGGGTATTGGTTGGACCGGATGTATCCAGTCTTTCCAGCTCTACCTGTGTTACTGCTTCCAATACCGTAACCCTTACAGTGAATCCTTCTCCATCCGTTACACTGAGCAGTGCCAGTCCTATATGCACAGGCAATACCCTTTCACTGGCCTCTACTGCGAGCGGGGGCACCAGTCCATATACGTACAGCTGGACAGGCCCCAACAGTTTTACAGCCGCTACGGCCAATACCAGCATTGCCAATGCCACATCTGCCGCCACCGGTACTTATACCATTACGGTAACTGATAACAAAGGTTGTACGGCTACAGATGCCAAAACCATTACAGTTAATACCACACCCAATGCAGGAACCATTACCAGCAGCAGCACTGGCGGTTGTGTGGGTACACAGGTTGCGTTGAGCAATACGGCGCCGGGTGGGGTATGGAGCAGCAGTAATACAGCCATTGCCACCGTGAGCAGCAGTGGCAATGTGACCATTACAGGTGGTGGTACCACAACGGTTTCATATACCGTAACCAATGCCAACTGTACTGCAGTAGCCAATATCAGTATTACCGGGGCCAGTGCCCAACTGCATCCCGACGTGATTGAATGTAACAACGGTATTGCCCATTTTGATGCTACGGATAGTTATTACGGTGTTACCTACAGCAATAATAACCCGGGCAACAGTTTTGCATGGACTGTTACCGGAGGACCTTTTACTTTTCAGGGTTCATCCAATGCGGGCAGCCAGTACCCGGGCATGCAGTTTCAAACCGGGAATAGTTACCAGGTAATACTCAAATTCACTACCAATGGGGTGAGCTGCAGTGACACGCAGATGGTGTATAAAAATGTTACAGCAGCAGATACCATTCAGGGATCAAAGGATACCACTGTTTGTTTTAACAGTGCCCCCATCTCGTTGAGCGGTAAAGTATCGCCTGTTACCAATACTTACCAATGGAGCACATCCGGCAACGGTGTGTTTTCGAATCCCAATGCGCTCAGTACTACCTATACACCTGGTGCAGCCGATAAAGCAGCGGGTGTGATCAAAATCTATCTGACAGGTTCTTCCACCCTGAATGCAACGGGTAATTGCGGAACCGCTTCCAGTATAGATTCCATGACATTACGGATCTATCCGGATAATGTGGGTACCAACAGTAGCCAGGTAATCTGTTCTAACCAGGCATTGAACTTTACGCCAGCTGCTGCTATTCCGGGCAGCACGTATTCATGGGTTTCTGCTGTAAGTGCCGGTACCATTACCGGTAACTCTCCCAGCGGGACAGGTTCAGTGATTGACTCGCTCGTAAATCTTTCGCATACCAGTGATGCTGTGGTGGTGTATACCATTACCCCCTATGCATTCACCCCCTCCAATGTGAGCTGTAGCGGAACACCTTTCACATTTACGGTAACGGCAAGACCAAAACCTGCCGTTACCATTACCAATGCCACCAGCTCGCTTTGTACTGGCGGCATTACCAATCTGCAGTTCAGCAGTTCGCTGGCAGGCAGTACTTATACCTGGAACTCTTCTGTCATTTCAGGTACAGTTACCGGTAATTCCAGTAATGCCAGCCCAACGGCCACCAATACTATCAACGACCAGTTGGTAGCCACTTCTGGCAGTAATGCCATTGTGCGCTATCGTATCACGGCTGTTTCGCCGCTGGGTTGCAGTAATACCGATTCTACAGATGTATTGGTCTATGGCGCCTCCAGCGCAGCGAATGCGGGCGTTGACCAGGTTTTATGTAACAGCACGAGTACTTTGCTTGCAGCTAATAATCCTTTACTGGGCAACGGCAGCTGGGCGCAGGCCGCGGGCCCTTCTACTGCTGTTGTTGGTTCCGCTTCTTCGGCATCTACCACCCTGAGCGGGTTGGTAGCCGGCACGTATCAGCTGGTGTGGAGTATTGGCAACGGAACCTGTCCGGCACAGACAGATACTGTAATCATCATCAACTCGCCAGCTTCTGTAGCAGGTACCCTTTCGGCCAATGCCACTGTATGTGCAGGAAATAATACCGGCACTTTAACGATAAGCGGTTATACGGGAAATATTGTCCGCTGGGAATCTTCTACCGATAACGGTTCTGTGTGGAACAGCATCAGCAATACCGGCAATACCTATACCTACACAAATATCAATACCACTACTCTTTTCAGGGCGGTTATACAAAGTGGTGTGTGCAACGAGGTAAACACGGCACCGGTTACCATTTTGGTGAATCCTGTATCTGTACCGGGAACCCTTTCATCAGATGCAACCGTTTGTGCATCCAGTAATAGTGGCACATTTAGCCTTGCCGGTTATACCGGGAGCATCCTCCGCTGGGAATCATCTGTTGATAATGGCAGTACCTGGAACAGTATCAGTAATACAACCGCCAATTACGATTATACAAACCTGGCTGTTACCACGCTTTTCAGGGCCGTGGTAGAAAGCGGCAGTTGCGGAGCACTTGCTTCCAACGCCGTAACCATTACAGTTACTTCTGCAACAGTGGCCGGGGTGGTGAGTGCCAATGCAACAGTTTGTTCAGGACTGAACAATGGCACACTTACGCTGGGTAGTTATACCGGCACTATTCTGAGCTGGCAATCATCCCCCGATAATGGCGTTACCTGGAACACGATTGCCAATACTACCAACCAACTCAGTTATACTAATCTTACTGCGAGCACGCAGTATAGGGCAACTGTACAAAGTGGCAGCTGTCCGGCATTTGCATCTGCTGCTGCCACCATTACTGTACTACAAGCCGTAACCACTGCCAATGCAGGCGTTGACCAGATCTTGTGCAGCACTACTTCAGCTACACTTGCCGCTAATACACCTGCATCGGGAACAGGTACCTGGTCTTTTGTATCCGGACCTTCGGCTGTCAGCTTCTCCAATGCAAACGATCCTTCAGCTGTATTGGGCGGACTCATCACTGGTGTTTACCAACTTAACTGGACCGTTGCCAACGGCGTTTGTGCTGCTTCGCAGGATGCGGTACAGATCACTGTTAACCCACAAACAGTGCCAGGTACCTTATCAGCCAGTGCCAC
>SCVK01000531.1 GCA_004297075.1 Chitinophagaceae bacterium | reverse complement strand
GCCAAGATGTTCGGCGCAGCCGCGGCGGCCGAGGCGGGCGTAGTTTTCGCGGAGCCATTTCTGCTCGGCGGGTGACCAGGACAGAGGGCGGCCCATTACTCCGACCCCTCGCGGGCGATTTCGCGGTTGATGGCGGCGAGGAAGGCGAGGCCCATGGCGACGGCCTGGGCGGCCTTGAGCTTGGCCCCTTTGAGGTTGCGGCGTTCTCGGGTGCCGGTTGCGCGATCGTCGGCGATCTGCATGAAGGCGGTCGCCTTGGCGCCGAGGGCGTGCAGGCCGGCGGCGTCGTCGGCCTCGGCGGTGTGGCCGAAGTGTGCGACGGCGCGGGCGCGCTCCGCCATGACTTCGGCCAGCTCGGGGCCGAAGATGTCGGCGATCGGGAAGTCGAGGGTGGGCGCGCTCATCGGGCGGGTCCGATCTGGCGATGCTGGCGCGCGAGCATGCTGGTGATCGCGTCGCCGAGCATCGCGGTGCCGATCGCCGCCGCATCCTTCCCAAGGTCACGGCCGCTATCGGCGAAGGTGCCCTGGATCGATTTGACGCGGTGCGGCTTGAGGCCGGTGATTTCGGCGATCTTCTTGCGGTCGAGGCCAGCGTCGGCGAGGTTGAGGATCTGGCGTTCCTTGTCGGTCAGGCCGTCCTCGGTGCCCCGCTCGAAGGGGAGGTTCGCTGCGCGGCTCATGCTGCTTCTCCTTTCGGATAGTCGGTGCAGGCGGTGCATTTGTCGGGGGCGGACCAGCCGCAGGGGTCGCCGCCGGTCAGGCACGCGCGGTTTTCGGTGCAGCCGCAGGTGCGGCAGTGGGGGAGGTTTTCGGCGAGCCAGTCCTCGAGGTCGCCGACAGTGCGGGCGTCGGCCGTCGCGTCGTCGTCGACACCGATCTCGAATTCCTCTTCGATCAGGGTGGCGATCTCGACCAGGTCGAGGCTGTCACCCTCGAGCCCACCGGCCTCCCGGCGCCCACAGAGCGGCGTCGAGGGGTCGAGGGGGACCGAGGGGTGCAGGACGAAGTGATCGCGCAGCACGGTGTGCAGGCGGGCGCGCAGCGCGCTGTGGAGCGGGGCTGTCACGGCTTCGCTC
>SCVK01000256.1 GCA_004297075.1 Chitinophagaceae bacterium | reverse complement strand
TCTTGTTAACTAATCGTAATTTAGAATCATGTCAGACATCGTAGTATCCATCCATAATGCAGATATTTTTCAGGGCGATAACCTGGTACTGCAGAACGTAAATTTCAATATTACCCGCGGTGAGTTTGTGTACCTGGTTGGTAAAACCGGTACCGGTAAAAGCAGCCTGCTGAAAACCCTGTACGGAGAACTGACCCTTACCAAGGGCGAAGCTTCTGTGGTGGGTTTTGACCTGCGCACCATGGACTGGAAAAAAGTACCCTTCCTGCGTCGTAACCTGGGGGTTATCTTTCAGGATTTTCAGCTGCTGACCGACAGAAACGTACAGGAGAACCTGCGTTTTGTATTAAAAGCCACCGGCTGGCAGGATGAAAGACTGATGGAAGAAAAGATCAACGATGTACTCGACAAAGTAGGGCTGAAAAGCAAGGGTTTCAAAATGCCTTTTGAAATGAGTGGTGGTGAACAGCAGCGTGTGGATATTGCCCGTGCATTACTCAACTCCCCCAAATTGATCCTGGCCGATGAACCCACCGGTAACCTCGACCCCGAAACCAGCGACGAGATCATGCAACTCCTGATGCAGATCTCCCGTGACTATGGAACCGCCGTACTTATGGCCACCCACGACTTTATTGTCATTAACCGCTACCCTTCCCGGATGCTCAAAACAGAAGGCGGTAAAGTAATTGATAGTGCTGCGGTATAGGTATTGGTTTATTTGTTTACTGGTTTATTGGTCTGTTACTGGTGCTGTATTTATCTACCAATAAACCAGTAACCAGAAACCTGTAACTGGTATCCATCATCCTACCCCCAAATCCATCCCACCTGTTTCTTCGCATTGGCCTCGTTGTTGAACATCGGCGTGAGCAAATGTTTGCGGAGTTCTATCTCGTCCGGGGTAAATGGCTGGTGATATAATTGTGCAATGATATCGCAGAAGGCGTTGGCAGTGGTTCCGATATGACAGGCGGCTTCGAGACCGCTTCCGGCAATGGTGGCATCATTTACTACACAATGCCGGCCATGAAAGAGGGCATTCACCAGTTTGGTTTTCATACCGGTAGTGGTAAACGAGGGTATCACGTTGATATGTGCTTTCGCGATCATATCCTGCATTTCTTTTTCGGAAGGATTAGCAACGAGGCAGGTATGGTTCTGGGCGTGCGCCAGTTCTACCAGTTTTTCGGAAGGATTTTTCCCGGCAATCACAAAGGGAACTTTGATCCTGCTGAAAACGTTTTCGAGTAACCAGGTAGCCGCTTTGTCATTGGCATCTACACTCAGATCGCCATGATAAAAACAATACGTACCCATTCCTTCCAGGCAGCTCACTTTCCAGTCGGGGATATATAGGGAGAGGTATTCAATATTTTTACAACCCAGCTCTTTGCGGTAAACAGCATCGTCTTTTTCAGTGGTTCCCCAGAACACGGCTTTGGCAGCGATCTTTTTTTCGTAGGATTTCAGCAGCCGGCTTTCTATCCAGTAATACATTTTCTTCAGCAGCGAGGAACTGCTTTTACAGAGGTCGCGGTAGTATTGGTATTCTACATTATGCACCCTTACAAAACATTTTCGGTTGGCAAACCGTTTGTCGAGCAGCGGATAGGTGCAATGCACGCCCTCCATAAAAATGGGATAATCGTCTTGCAGCAGGTTCTCCAGCAACTGTTCATTCTTACGGCTCGAAACAATATACGGCAGTGTATTGGAAATGCCTTTGTGGCCTATATACCGGGGGTAATATTGAACGGTCTCGCAATATTTGTTCAGTTCGGGTTGTATACCGCGGCCATAGTCAAAACAATGCAGGTGTATTTTGATGCCCTGTTGCTGAAAAGCCGGGAGTTTGTAAAACACATCCATCACCCCACCATAATCAGCCGGATAGGGAACATTGAAGGAGATAATATGTAAATGCTTTTCCACTAGGTTATTTCTTTATAAAAGCCGATCAGTGCCTGTTCCTCGTTTTCCCAGTTCAGCCGGTTTCTTGCAAACAGGCAGTTCTTTTGTAATTGTTCATAAAGAACATCATCAGACAGCAGATTGTTCAAAGCAGCGGCAATTGTTTTGGGAGATGTATCATCAATCAGGTAAGCAATGTTGAAACGTTGATTAATGGCAGCGTATTCCGGGTAGTTCACACATACCTGCGGTACCCCTGCCATTACATAATCAAAGAAGCGGTTGGCCAGCGAAAAATACTGGTTCATGCCTTTTGATTCGAAGAGGGTGAGACCGATATGGGCCGTTGGTGTAATAGTCAGCAGTTCTTCCGGGGGTACATAACCTCTTAGTTCCACTTTATCTCTTACCCCATATTGTTTTATCAGTTCGAGTGTCTGGTCATAAAAATTACCCTTCCCGCAGATCAGTAACCGGGCACTCACTTCTTTCATGGCGGGGATCAGGGTCTCAAAACAGCGCCCCTCATTTACGGCACCCTGGTACAGGATCCATTTTTCTGCAGGAGGAGCGGTTTCTGGTAAAGGAATCAGGCGGGGCAGATTTCTGATAATGGTATACCTGACACCATACCTTTTTTGCAATTCGTCCCGGATACTTTCATTTACGGTATAACCCAACGGAAATCTCGGTACGGCAAACTTTTCTATCGCCAGCCAGAACCGGTGCACGAGGGCGCGCGATAATACTTCCTTTTGCTCCGTAAAAATTTCATGGGCGTCATACACCCGCTTTTGTTTTTTGAGCGCCGTAACCAGGTACACCGGCAAGATGGTATCAAGATCAATGGCACAGATAATATCCGCTGGCTGAAACAATAGGTAACAGCATAAGCGAAAATTGTATTCGGCATAAAATGCCAGCCCTTTGGTAAAAAAACAAGGCAATCTTTTTTGCCGGAAATTTTTAACAGGAAGTTCAATTGATGTTTTTAACTGCCTGCCTATCAATGTAACAGCGTGCCCCTGTGCCGCCAATGTACCGGCAATCCGGTGCATGCGCTGGTCGTATCGGAGATCGTTGGTAACAGTGAACAGGATCCTGGGCAAAACAGTTGGAGTTTACGAACAAATATACCCGTTGTAAGCGGATCAATCCATCATGTATTATATTACCAACAACAATATTCAAAGCCTGGGGTAGTGTAGAATGTTGGCTACGATTGGTTATGGATGGGTTATTCTGGTCATAACAATATTCATAGGTATGGTAATAAATTGGTTAGGATAATCATGATTCCGGTTTACTACCCTCAGGTCCCTGTATAGCTCCAGTTCAAGAAGGGCTTTGTTAGAGTCCTGATGAGTTAATGTTAAGGAGCCCGTCAATAAAAGGTCGCCGGTGAGATCCCTGAACTCACTGATGATATATTGGGAGTTGGTTTTTGGAAATCCACGAATAGAAGCATGGGTTGTGTTACCTGATAATGTATCCCCGTTAATAAAACTGAAACTGCCTTCTACCAGATTTCTTTTTTGTACTAACCTATGCCACCCAACCAGTAAGGATTTTCCAAATAATTCCTTTGCCTTCTTAGCTGTTTTCGGTTCTTCCTTTAGCAGAATGGTCAGGGTATCAGTGCCGCTAACCCATCTCCAGAACCCTAACATAGATTTTGTTGCCGTATCGGTTATTCTATCCGGAGAATCGATATGGTTATTCGGGTGATCAGTTTTTTTGGTAAAACCAACCAGCAGGATGAAAATAAAGATTCCCCCTGAAAACCCGGGTACTAGTTTCTTTTTCATATGGGCCTAGTTATACAGGGTGTTTTCCGGTTCTTCATTTCTCAATTTACACATTAGTCTATATCAGTATGTGGTTCTTTCCTCAAAAGTGAATAGAAGCAGCTAAAACCAGCATGAGATCTTCTGAAGCATAGCCGAATCCCTGCCCGGAGGAATTTATCTGTTGATTTATTTGAAGAACAAGAATATACCGTTCAGGGATACTTTCTTATACTAAGTAATTGGTGTGGCAGCTTTTAATCAACTAACCAGTTATGCACCAGTATTGTGGGATTATTTCAGTGCAAATTCAATGTAAGCAAATGATGTATAAATAATTGATTATCAATAATAAAACCGAGTTTTGTCTATCTTTGTTTTAGCGACCCGGCCACTTCTCCACTTATTATACACAGCAATTTTTTATCTACAGGAATTCTACCCCTTTTACTGTATGTTCGCAGGTACTTAAAAGGGAATATACGTGAGATTAAAGTCATTAGAAATCAAAGGATTCAAAAGTTTTGCTGATAAAACTGTCGTGAGTTTTGATGAAGGTATTACCGGCATCATCGGACCAAATGGTTGTGGAAAAAGTAATATCATCGATAGTATCCGCTGGGTAATCGGTGAGCAAAAAATATCTGCACTCAGAAGTGAAAATTTAGAAGCACTCGTTTTCAACGGGAGTAAAACCAGGAGTCCGAGTGGACTGGCCGAAGTAAGCCTCACTTTCGAAAACACAAAAAATTTATTACCTACCGAGTTTAACACAGTTACAGTTACGCGCCGTTTTTACAAAAACGGGGAAAGCGAATACCGCCTCAACGATGTTACCTGCCGGTTAAAAGATATTCATAACCTCTTCCTTGATACGGGTGTGAGTACCGATAGTTATGCCATCATCGAGTTGGGTATGGTGGATGATATCATCAAAGACAAAGAGAACAGCCGCCGCCGTATGCTGGAGCAGGCTGCCGGTATCACCATTTACAAAACCCGAAAAAAAGAAGCCAAGAACAAACTGGATGCTACCGAGCAGGACCTGGCGCGTATCGAAGACTTATTGTTCGAGATCAATAACCAGTTGAAGACCCTCGAGAACCAGGCCAAAAAAGCAGAGAAGTTTTACGAGATCAAAAAAGAATACAAGGAAGTAGCCATTGAGCTGGCCAAAGCCTCGCTCGAAGGATTTAATATCACTTACAAAAACCTGAACGAGCAGCAGGATGCCGAGAACGATAAAAAGATCCGGCTGGAAGCTGAGATCGCTACGGAAGAAGCGGCCATTGAACAGGAAAAAGTAGGCTTCATAGAAAAAGAACGTGCCCTGCAAAGTATGCAGCACGAGTTTAACGAATACCTGCAGGAACTGCGCACCCGGGA
>SCVK01000255.1 GCA_004297075.1 Chitinophagaceae bacterium | reverse complement strand
CAGGATCTTATCAATATCGGGCACTTCTTTGTAGCCGATCTCATTAAAATAGGTATCGGCCCGTAACAGGTATTCGAAGGCCAGCGGATATTTTTTAAAACTGTAATAGTAACCGCCTGCGCGATAATTGGTCATTCCAATCATTAAAGGAAGCCGGTGTTTTTTAGCGAGGGCAATGGCCGACTCATGCAGTGAAGTAGAATACGAATTGAAGCCACGGATGCGCGCATACTGATCTGCCAGCAGGGATAAGGAGAAACAATGGAGTTCTCGGTCATCCCGTTTTTCTGCGCTGCTGATCAGCTGGCGGATGGCGGTAATGGAAAAAACAGAGTCCCGGCGTTTTACCTGTTCATCGTAAATATCCAGTGCTTTGGCAATTCTTTCTTTGGTCGGTACCTGAAACACACTGTCAAATACACCCGAACCCATTACCGGCGAGAGGCAGCAAAACCAACAGGCAGCTATGCAGAAACGCAGCTGTATCATAGAGAATGGGTTACAGTAGTAATGGTTAGAGATGTATAGATAATACTTTTCGGCGAAATAGGAAAGTACCGAAGTTGCCTGATTTTTCGCCAGCAGCATACAAAAAATCAAATCCCCATCCGCATTTCAATCATGTATCTGCTAAAACCAGCTTTCTCGTAAGAACGGATGGCGGGCTGGTTATCCTGGTATACTTCGAGCCGAAGTTCAGTGATTCCTCTGCTGCGCGACCAGTCTGTGAGTGCCCGCAGTATCAACTGGTTAAAACCCTTGCCCCTGTGTTCCGGTACCGTATACATAAAACCCAGATAAGCATGATGCGTATGCCGGTGATAGGATTTAGCAACTTCGATCCTGGCATAACCCGATGCTACCGGTTTACCCTCCAGTTCTACCACCAGCAGTTGCGAGTCGGGAGAACTGATCAGTAGTGGCAGATCATAATATTCAATCGGGTCTTCTTTCAATGTACTATCAAAGGGACGTTCTGCAGTGATCACACCCTGTTCGAACTGGCGGAGAAGGGGTATGTCTTGTAGAGTAGCTTCGCGGATGAGTGGGGTTGGCATGTTGGGTTGATTAAGTATATAGAGTAAATAGGGTTAGTTGTGGGGGGGGGGTAAAGATACCGGATTTGTTCTCCGGTAACGTTGCCGGTAAAATCCGGGGGCGGTAGGCAGATTGTATGTAATTTTCTCTCCAATTACCATCATGAAACAACTGATCTCTGCCTGTATCTCTTTCTGTATTTGTAGTTATGCCATGGCGCAATCACTGGCAGGTATTACCCATCAGGCCGATACCTCCTATACCAATTACAGTGCGTATCTATCTACCAAAAAAACGCATCCCGAAACCCAATGGGTGGCAGAGCAACCATTGCCTGGCGTAGCCGAAGAAAAAAACCGCAGCTATACACGGATCGATAACCGCCAATTGTTGCTCGATGTATTTTATCCGGAAGATAAAAATAAACGTAACCAGATCGCCATCCTCTTTATACATGGCGGTGGCTGGCATACCGGTAGCCGAACACAGCATTACCCATTAGCGAGACAACTGGCCCAACTGGGATACACTGTTTTTACACCGGAGTACCGACTATCAACGGAAGCCTTGTTCCCGGCCGCTGTCTACGATCTGAAAGCGGCCATCCGTTGGGTGAAAGAAAATGCTAACCAGTATTCGATAGATACTACACGTATTTGTGCAGCTGGGTTTTCTGCCGGTGGCGAGCTGGCCGCTTTTCTCGGTGTTACCGGCAACCTGCCACTGTTCGAGGGCACACATGGACTTACTACTACAGGCACCAATGTACAGGCAGTGATCGATATAGATGGCATTCTCTCTTTTGTACATCCCGAATCGGGCGAAGGCGATGACAGCAAACGAATTTCTGCCGCTACTTACTGGCTGGGTTATCCGAGAAAAGGATATGAAAAAATCTGGGAAACCGCTTCTTCGCTCAGTTATGTTACTGCGTTCACACCACCTACCCTTTTCCTCAACAGCAGTGTGGCAAGAATGCATGCAGGAAGAGAGGATTATATCTCTGTATTGCAATCATTCAACATTTATACCGAAGTACACGAGTTCGAAAAAGCCCCCCATGCTTTCTGTTTGTTTGAACCCTGGTTTACGCCAACAGTAGCGTATATGGATGGATTTTTGCAAAAAGTGTTCCGTAAATAGATGGGCAGATCATTATCTTAAAGCGATTATTTTTCACCGCGGAGAAGAGAGAGCGGGGAGTTTTCGCGGAGTTTTCTTTTGTCAAATTCGTATCTTACCGGTATGAGAAACTTGTTTTGCCTACTGCTGCTTTCACTGCAATTATCCGCACAGGAACATACTGCCAGTTACCGGTACCAGCCCCCTTCCGACCCGCAGGTTCGGGCCAAACTGGATAACTGGAAAAAGATCAAATTCGGTTTACTGATGCATTGGGGCACTTACAGCCAATGGGGTGTGGTAGAGAGCTGGAGTATCTGTCCGGAAGATGAAGACTGGACCAGGCGCCGCGGTCCGTATGCGGCAGACTGGTACACCTACCTGAAAGCCTATGAAAATCTGCAAACCAGTTTTAACCCTTCCCGCTTCAACCCCGAACGCTGGGCCAATGCTGCCAAAGATGCGGGTATGAAATACGTGGTGTTCACTACCAAACACCATGACGGGTTCTGCATGTTCGATACCCATGAAACGGACTATAAGATCACCGGAAGTAAATCTCCTTTCACCGGTAATCCCAAAGCCAATGTGGCCAAAGAAGTATTCAGTGCTTTCCGGAAACAGGATTTTATGATCGGTGCTTATTTTTCCAAACCCGACTGGAACACCGATCATTACTGGTGGAAATACTTTCCACCCAAGAGCCGCAATGTTTCTTACGATCCCAAAAAATACCCCGAACGCTGGGAAGGGTTTAAAAACTTTACCTATAACCAGATCAAAGAGCTGATGAGCGAGTATGGCAGCATGGATATTCTCTGGTTAGACGGTGGCTGGGTACGCCCCTTCAGCAGTATAGATACCACCGTAGAATGGCAACGCACCATTCCGTATAACCAGGATATAGATATGGCTAAGATTGCCGCCATGAGCCGCAGTTATCAGCCGGGGTTGCTGGTGGTTGACCGCACCGTACACGGTGAATATGAGAACTATGTTACCCCTGAACAGGCAGTACCGTCGGGGTATCTTCCTTATCCCTGGGAGAGTTGTATTACCATGGGTAATTCCTGGTCGTATGTGCCGAATGATACGTATAAATCTTCCCGCAAAATCATTCACCTGCTAACAGATATCATCAGCAAAAACGGCAATCTTCTGCTCAACGTTGGCCCGGGCCCCGATGGCGAATGGGATCCGGTGGCGTATGAACGTTTACAACAGGTAGGTAAATGGATGAAACTAAATGGAGAAGCTGTTTATGATACCGAAGCCGATCCCTCTCTTCCCCGCCAGGGTAACTGGGTTTTTACCCGCAAAGGCAAAAATATATATGCTATCTACCAGCTGGGCGAAAAAGAAACGGCCAGTAGTCTGACACTGAAAGGTGATGTTTTTAAAAATGCCAAACAGATAAGTCTGCTGGGCAGCACGCAGAAAATACAATCAGTGGTTACGGCTAATGAAGTAATCATCCGTTTTACACAGGCAGGAGATACCGAGGCGCTGGTGTTTAAACTGATAGTTGAATAATCAGGCGCTGCAAAACCTATCTGATAGTTGTATTATTTGCCCGACTTTACTCCTTTTGCTTTGCCCCTGATTGGGTTGTCATTAACCCCATCATCATTACCAATGCCGAAAGAATAACCACCTGAATAACCAACGATCTGTTCACCAACGGAATACTGCCGGATGGTGAAATAGAGAGAAACAACAGAATCGTGATTAATCCACGCGGAGCAATAAACAGCAGTGGTTTCAGCTGAAGCCGGGATAACCTGAGTTGTATGGCGCGTAACAGAAAAATAGCCACAACAATCCCTATCGCCCAAATCAGGGTCTGGGTATTCAACAGTTCCGCTGTTTCTATCAGATAACCAAAAAGCAGAAAAAACAAAGCCCGAATCAGGAAAGCAGCTTCTGTGGTGATTTCCCGGAATTTATGCACTTCCCGGTTTAATGCCACCGGATTTAACTTCTGGATCCATTTGATATGATTTAGTTCATCCAGGTTACCGAGAAACAGGCCAAAGAGCAGGATAAAGATCAGTCCGGGTAAATGGTACACTTTTGATATCGCATAGATCAGGATCACCAGTAAAATAATAGGTGCAAACTTGATATGATGGTCAATCCGGCTCAGCAGCAAGGCCAAGCCAATCGTGGCAATAAAAGAAACCGCTGCAATCACTAATAGCTGTATAAAAAAATCTCCTACTGTATGCAGGTCAAAGAATTCATTCAATGCCACAAAATTGAAAAGCAGTACACCCAGTATATCCGACAAGCTGCTTTCATAAATCACAAACTCTTTCGTATGCTGCCCAAGCGACTTTACACTCGGAATAGCAATAGCACTGCTGATAACACAGAGCGGAATAGCATTGGTTAAACTGTCTTTAAAACTACCACCTCCCACCTGTTGCAATACCCAGGCTAATCCAAAAGCCAGTGCCAGCATAGGAAACAATGCCACTGCAAAAGAGCGCCTGATCAATGGCATTTTGGTAGCATTGAATTCAAGCTCCAGCGAGCCTTCCAGTACAATCAATATCAAACCAACCGTACCAAGCACCGGCAGTACAGGACTAAGATCGGGCAGGGGAATATCCAACAGGTCTGTCAGTTTCCGTACAATAAAACCCAGCAAAAGCAGCAGAATAACCGAAGGTATTTTTGTTTTGGAGGAAGTAAGGTCAAATAAATATGCGATCAGCAATAAAACACAAAGAGTAATGATGATGGCACTGGTCATACGCAGATTTTTGACTGAGGATCTTCGTTAAAATACAAAACATACTGCAGCATGCTGAAAAGTAGCATGGGATTAACATATTTTTTCACTTTTAGCAATCCGGAATTTCTCTCATAAACATAGCAGATAAGTTTTACCATTTTTATAACGGGAAATAGTATCAGCAACTTAACGGATGAAATTATTCCAATGCAGTTATATATGATGTTTCCGTCTCACAAAAACTTTTTCCATTTCAACCCCCATCAACACTATCATGGAAGCCAGGCCTACAATGACAAACTCCCGCAGGTTCAAAGATTCTGTCTGAAAAACAGCATGCATGAAAGGGGTATAGGTTACCGCCAGCTGCAGCAAAAGGGTCAGCAATACCGAACCCAGCAATGGTTTGTTACTGAGCAGGCTCATCCGGAACGCCGACTGGTGTTGCGAACGGATGGCCAGCACATGTGCCATCTGCGATAAACAAAGAACATTAAACACCATGGTTTGCCAATGCAATCCTTCCGCAATGGCCCATGCCTGTATACCCAATGCCACCGCTGCCATCAGCATACCTACCCAGATCATGTGCAGTCCCTGACCGTTGGCAAATACATTCTGTTTGGGCGGACGTGGCGGCCGGTGCATGATATTTTTTTCTGCTTTCTCAAACGATAATGCAATGGCCGGTAGTCCATCCGATACCAGGTTGATCCATAAAATATGAATGGGCAGCAAGGCAATGGGCAAACCCAGTATCGGCCCCATCAGCAGTGTCCATAACTCACCGGAATTGGTGGTCATCAGGTATTTGATGAACTTTAAAATATTATCGTAGATCCTCCTGCCCTCTTTGATGGCTTTGACAATAGTAGAGAAATTATCATCCAGCAGAATCATGTGTGCCGCTTCTTTGGACACATCGGTACCGGTAATACCCATGGCAATACCAATATTGGCGCGTTTGAGGGAAGGGGCATCGTTCACCCCATCACCCGTCATGGCCACATAATGACCTTTTTCCTGCAGCATTTTAACGATCTGTAATTTCTGTTCGGGTGATACCCTTGCATACACTTTGATCTGTTCCACTTTGGTAAAAAAATCTGCATGTTCCATGGCTGCCAGTTCTGTCCCCGTAACAACCAGGTCCTGTTCCGTTGCTACAATACCGATCCGCCTGGCAATGGTCTGAGCAGTCAGCGGATGATCGCCGGTGATCATTACCGGAACGATACCGGCAGTTTTACATTGTGCTACAGCTTCATACACTTCTTCTCTGGGAGGATCTATCATGCCGGCCAGTCCGAGAAAATGCAGTTCCTGTTCCTCTACATCACTGGTGGGGTTGGCCGGCAGTTGCTCCCAGTAACGGTAAGCAAAACCCAGTACACGTAAACCGCGGGTGGCCATTTCATCCACCATTTGCTGAATTTTATCTGCTTCAACATTTCCGCAACGGGTAATGAGAATATCCGGTGCTCCTTTGGTAAAGGAAATGATCCGGCCACTATGTTCATGAAAAGTGGTCATGAGTTTACGTTCCGAATCAAATGCGATCTCGGCCACGCGGGGCCAGACTGTAGGATGGATATAATGTTCATTCGACACTTCCATCAATGCGATCTCCGTACTATCGCCTATCATCGCATCGCCATCCTTACGCGCATCGTTGTTAAGGGCAAATGCGTGCAGCAGCAGCGACATGTTTTTCTCATGTTTCAGTTCGGCCAGTTCATTCCTGTCGTGCAGCCGGCCATTCACATATACCTGCTCGGTATGCATTTTGTTTTTGGTGAGGGTACCGGTTTTATCGGTACAGATATAGGTAACCGAACCCAGGGTTTCTACCGTAGGCAATTTGCGGATCAGGGTATGGAAGCGGATCAATCGTTTGGCTGCCAGCGCAAGTGAAATCGTAATTACAGCAGGCAATGCTTCCGGTATGGCAGCCACGGCCAGTGAAATACTGGTCATCACCATTTTTACCAGCCCCTCACCACGTAACCAGCCGGCAATGAAAAAGAGCACACATAAAAAAAGTACGATCACCGACAGCTTTTTCCCGAACAAAGCCATGCGTTGCTGCAGCGGGGTCTGCACTTCGTCCTCCTGCAGCATTTTGGCAATGCGGCCCAGTTCGGTTTGCATACCGGTGGCTATCACCATACCACTGCCCCGGCCATAGGTTACAAATGTGCCTTTGAAAGCCATGTTCAGCCTGTCGCCAAGGGGCAGGTCATCAGTGTCTATAGGGGCTGCTATTTTTTCTACTGCCTGCGATTCGCCGGTTAGTGCCGCTTCTTCTACTTTCAGGTTGATGGATTCCATGATGCGGATATCGGCTGGTACCGCATTACCCGCTTCCAGCAATACCACATCGCCGGGAACCAGTTCGGTAGCGGGTAAAGAGAGGATGTTTCCGTTACGCAGGGTTTTGGCCTGGGTGGTACTCATCTGCTTTAATGCCTGCATGGCTTTTTCGGCACGGTATTCCTGGAAAAAACCGATCACGGCATTCAGCACCACAATTACAATGATCACAACTGTATCCGTGGCTTCGCCGATGATAGCCGAGATAACAGCGGCAGCCAGCAGAATCAAAATCATGACATCTGTAAACTGAGATAGCAGGATACTGAGCGCCGTTTTTTTTCTGGCTTCTTCTAACTGGTTAGGACCGGTTTCCAACAGTTTCTCTTCTGCCTGCATAGAACTCAGTCCACCGGATGCCGAGCCCAGTAGTTCAAAAACAGCGTCGATGCCAAGGCGGTGCCAATTCATGGGTTGGGCTTTGCCTGAAGTTACGGAAGAATCGGGAGGCATGGTACGGTAGCGTATGAAGAAATGAGAGGAAGCACAGCGGGTTATACGGCAGCCGTTTCCCGGAAATAATTACCTCGCCAGATAGCCCCCATCAATCGGATAGTAACTGCCTGTAACAAAAGAAGCTTTTTCACTGCTTAACCAGAGAACCAGTTCTGCTACTTCTTCGCTTTTGCCAAGGCGGCCAATGGGATGCAGGGCAACCAGTTGGTTCCTTACCCCGGCGTCAAGTCCGCTTAACATGGGGGTATCTATAAAACCGGGGCCTACTGCATTTATGCGGATATTTTTTGCAGAGTATTCCAGCGCTGCGGTTTGTGTAAGCCCTACCACACCATGTTTGGCGGCAGTATATGCGGCAGAACCTGCAAAACCTACTGAACCTAAAATTGACGAAATGTTTACAATACTTCCACCGCCATGCTGTAAAAGGGCGGCTATCTGGTACTTCATTCCGTAAAAAAGACTGTTCAGGTTAATGGCAATAACTTTTTGCCATCCTTCAATACTCATATCGGCAATAGGGTTTATTTCGCCGCCAATGCCTGCATTGTTTACGGCAATATCTAACCGGCCATAGGTAGTAACTGCAAAATTAACCAGTGCCTCCATCTCTGCAGGTTGCGAAACATCTGTTTTACAGAAACTTGCCTTACCACCCGCCAAAGTGATCTCTTTAACTACCGCTTCTCCTTCGGCTGATGCTATATCTGATACAACCACATGGGCGCCCTCTGCTGCAAACAGGATGGCGATGGCTTTGCCAATGCCAGATGCGGCTCCGGTTACAATCACTGTTTTGTTTTTCATGGGGAAGGGATTTTATTATTATCTAAGGTCAATTTCATTTTTGCCAACCGCATTACATCATTGAGAGAGCTGGTTACATGTTTCACACCTGTTACCAATAAAGTAATAACCAGTATGTAAAATTACCCATTATTTTTTTGCAAGCGGTTACTATATAAATAACATCGCTCTTAATAGGCAGGCAGTGCTACATAAAAAACCGAACCCTTGCCAGGTTCGCTCTCTACCCAGATACGGCCACCCATAGAAGTTACTATCTGGCGGCAGATGGAAAGGCCCAGTCCAAAACTTTTTTCCCCGGCGGTCCCTGCACGTTTTAAGGAACTGAAACGATCGAATACCTGGGGCAGGTCTTCCGGGGTAATGCCAATACCTGTATCCCGCACTATTATGCGTACTTCATTGTCTGCCTGCTGTAAACTGATATGGGTAGTAGCCCCTGCCGGGCTGAACTTAACCGCATTCACCAGTAAATTATTTACCACCCGCTCCACCTGGTTGGGATGAGTCAGTAACATAACAGGTTGTGGTGGCAGGTGTAGTTGTAGGTGTTGTTTTTTTTCTTCGGCTTTAAACTGCGCCAGTTGTACCACCTGTTGTAAAAGCAGGCCCATATCGGTCATGATGCGGTCGGCGGCAGACAATGTTGGTGTTTCGCTGTTCAGCAGGTCCTGTATCAGTGCGGTAGCACTGTTACTCGCTTTGGCAATGGTTTGTACATAGGTTCTGCCTTCTTCGGTTACCATATTACCACTCAGCATCAGCTGGCTTAAGGAACCTATACCGCCAATGGGGTTACGCAGATCATGCGCCACTACGCGCAGTATCCGGTCTTTTTCTTCGTTGGCCTGCTCCAGTGCCTGTTTTTGGCCCGAGATCTCCTGATTGAATTGTATCAGCTGCGCTGCTTTCTTTTTACTAGATCGGTACAGCGAGTATATCAGTACCAGAATAATGATGATCAGTACCGAAAGTGCCACCAATACCGCCAGGTAAGTTCTATTCAGCTCGTTATTCTTCTGCAACAGGTCAATCTCAAACTGCTGTTGTTTGTCTTTGAGTTCTTTGCTGATATCTGTCTGCAACAGCCATTTCTGCTGTTCGGCAGCAGAATCTTTTCTGTTCATATAGCTGGTTACATACCGGAGTGCCTGGGCAGCATCTCCTTTTTTGTTATA
>SCVK01000254.1 GCA_004297075.1 Chitinophagaceae bacterium | reverse complement strand
TCCAGCAGATCCACGTGGATCAGGGAATCACTTACTTTGTCAAACTGCAGATCTTTCAAAATGCATTTGTACTTTTTGCCGTCTACCGATACTTCAGCCAACTGAAATTCACCAGTGTACACCAAAGGCTTGAAAGCCTTCGCAGAAGCATAAAAATTAACCTCTTCGGCACCCCCGTAAATTACACCCGGCACATTTTCCTGAGAGCGAATCTGGCGGGCGGCTTTTTTGCCATGTTCGGTCCTCAGGTGACCTTCGATTGTAATTGTTTTCATGTTATTATTTTTTGGACGGCAAAGGTAGGGAAAGGCAATTAAAAATTAGCAATTAAAAATTAGCAATTGAGAGGGGAACTTAAAAACAAAAAAATGCCTAACTATATCATAGTCAGGCAATTACTTATCAAATATTTTTAATTTTTAATTTTTAATTTTTAATTACTTGTCCCTTCCTCTCAATTGAGAGTGTATGAACAGGCTGGTAATGCTCTTATTTTCATAGGCATTCCGGATAGCGATGGCGAAGAGGTCGGCCACCGAAATCACCTTGATCTTGGGGCTGGGCTGTTTCAGCGGAATGGTATCGCAAACCACCAGTTCTTCCAGTACACTGTTTTCGATATTCTCGTAGGCCTTCCCGCTCAGCACCGGGTGGGTGATCATGGCGCGAACACTACGGGCACCCTTCTCTTTCAGCAAACCGGCCGCTTTGGCCAGTGTACCACCGGTATCACAGATATCATCTACCAGGATGATATCCCTGTCGGTTACGTCACCAATCACCACCATACTGGCAATCTCATTGGCACGTTTCCTGTGTTTATCACAGATCACCATTTCAGCATTGAAATAGCTCGCAATTTCACGAACACGATTGGTACTGCCCACATCCGGCGCTGCAAAAGAGAGGTTGGCCAGCTTCAGTTGTTCTATATAAGGAATAAAAATCGCTGAACTGTCGAGGTGATCTACCGGCACGTCAAAGAAAGCCTGGATCTGTGGTGCGTGCAGGTCCATGGTAATGATCCTGTCGGCACCTGCCGCCTGTAAAAGCGTGGCAATCAGTTTGGCGCCAATAGCTACACGGGGTTTGTCTTTTCTGTCCTGCCTCGCAAATCCATAATACGGGATTACGGCAATGATTTTGTGTGCACTGGCTCTTTTGGCTGCATCAATCATCAGTAACAACTCCATCAGGTTATCTGTGGGTGCGTAGGTACTTTGTACCAGAAAAACATAATCGCCACGGATACTTTCCAGGAAAATGGGCTGGAACTCGCCGTCACTGAATTTCTGAATGTTGATTTTTCCGATAGGCGCACCAAAACGTTGCGCAATTTTTTCTGCCAGCTTCTGAGAACCAGTGCCGGAGAATATCTTGACGGATGGGTTCATAATGTGTGGGGATGTGCCGCGAAGATAGAGATAAGGCGAAGAAATTGTAATTTGATTTTACTATAATTTTTCCTTATGCGCAAATTTTCTATCAAAAACTGGGCATCGGATGACCAGCCCCGGAAAAAGCTGTTGCAGTCGGGAGCCACTGCACTCAGCAATGCAGAACTGCTTGCCATCCTGATCAATAACGGATCAGGGGGTGATACGGCAGTGGATGTTGCCAGAAACCTGCTCTTATCTGCCGAAAACGATCTGCAGAAACTGGCTGGCCTCAGTGTGAAAGAAATGATGAACAGAAAAATCAAGGGTTTGGGTGAAGCCAAAGCCATCAGTATAACAGCGGCACTGGAGTTAGGGGTCCGGCGAAATGCTTCGGGCAGATTAAAAACCCGCGTTACGCGCAGCGAAGATATTGCCGATTTTCTCAGGGCTACGCTGGAGCACAGGCAAAAAGAGGTATTCGCCGTGGTTTTCCTGAACAGGAATAATACCATTACCCATCTCGAAATCATCAGCGAAGGTGGCCTTACCGGCACCGTTGCCGATCCACGGGTGATTCTGAAAAAAGCGCTGGAACACAATGCCACAGGAATAATCCTCTGCCATAACCATCCCAGCGGAAACCGCCGTCCCAGTAAAGCCGACGAAGCCATCACCCAGAAAATCAAACAGGCCGCCAGCCTGCTCGACATGATGGTAATGGACCATATTATTGTAAGTAATGAAGGATATTTCAGTTTTGCAGATGAGGGGATGTTGTGAGAGTTAGAAGTTAGGAGTCAGGAGTCTGGAGTTATTCGTTTTCAACTCCAGACTCCTGACTCCTGACTCCTGACTTCAGACTATACTACGCCTGCGCCGTAGGCCCGCCGAAATTCATCGGGATCTCTATCTGTTCCAGATCCTTGATGGGGCCATTGGCGGCTTCATAACGCTCTATATTTTCCTGCAAGGCACGCATAAAACGTTTGGCGTGCATAGGGGTAAAAATGATCCTTGATTTTACTTTGCTTTTAGGGGTACTGGGCATCACATTCACAAAATCTATTACAAATTCAGCGTTGCTATGTGTAATGATGGCGAGATTGGCGTAACTGCCTTCTGCCACTTCTTCACTGATCTCGATATTCAATTGGGTAGGTTGCTGTTCCATATACATTAATTGTGTGGCAAATGTAAAAAATGAAACCCGTAAACCGGCAGGATTCTTCCGCGCCAACATAGACCCCGTGCTAAATAAGAAGGCCGGCAAAATTGCCGGCCTTCTGTGAATATTCCTAAGCTAGGCTTTCGGGGAAATTAGTTAACGTCCCAGAAGATTTTGCTTGTAAACGGATTGATCGTGCCCTGTGCAGTAACATTGGCACCGTTAGAACCCAGTTCACTGGCAGGGTAGTAAAGTCTGCGAGGTCTTTCTGTACCCACCACTTGTAAAGACTGTGGTGTATTAGGAAGTTTGGTTCTTCTGTATTCGGTCCATGCTTCAAAACCATTGAAGTTAGCCAGGGCAAACCATTTCTGGGTAGCAATAGCAGCCAGTTTATCGGTAGATGCAACAAAATCACAGTTGTCAATTCCGCTGGTTAACAGCGTAGTTGCCTGTGCAGTGGTGCTGCCTACCAGACGGAAAGCCTGTTTAACACCCTCTTCGTAATAAGACTGAGGAGTTCCAGACAAGGTAACTGCAGGGAAACGCTGTTTCAGTTCTGCCAGACAGAATTGTACTTCTGCGGCAGACATAATTACCAGCGGTCTTGCATACTCACCTTTTACCAGCAAACTTGGTCCTAAAGAAGAAGCGGCAGAAGGCAGGTAGCCAGCACTTGCTCCGAAAGGAATACCGGTATAGTTGCTCGCAATTTCAGCTGCAGCACTTACACCTGGGTTAGAAGAACTTTCACCACCGTTGGCATATCCAAAACGCTTCAGACGGAAAGTGTCATTATTCGCTTTCAAGGTGTTAACGAAGTACTGAGTCAGACGTGGATAGTTGTTCAGCGCTCTTTTGGCGTTGGTCTCAGAATAACCCCAGTTATTGTAAATAGGGTTGGTGTGACCAGCTACTGCTTCGTAACCTGGGTTAATAGAAGCTTCTGCTCCGTTTAACCAGCCACCAGCACCAGTAACGATCTTGTTTACTTCGGTAGTGATATAACCATCTCTGCCAGTAATTCTAGCCTGGTGAGTCAGGATACGCAGTTTCAGTGAGTTTGCAAACTGGATCCATTTGGTGGTATTTCCCTTGAACATGATATCAGAACCTGCATAGGCATTGGCAAATGCATTTGCTTTCAGGTCAACGATTGCCTCATCCAGTAAAGTGATAAGTCCTTCGTATACTGTTTTCTGATCATCAAATTTAGGAGCCAGAGAAGCTACTCCTTTTAAGGCATCGCTGTAAGGAACATTACCATACATGTCTACCAGGTGTTGGAATACAAAAGCTTTCATCACTTTTGCAGGTCCTTTCAGGTAGGCCTGGCCGGCAGCATCTGCACCAGTGATTACGTATTGGTAATCCTGCAGGTTATCGTAGAATCCATCCCAATAGTTAAAGTCGCCATTGGTAAAGTTATACGCAAACTGGGTGGTAGAGATAATGTAACCGTTTGACTGGGTCCATTGTCCAGACCAGTAAGCACCCAGTTCATTAGGTCCTACCATGTTGTTGCCTGTTACGTTAATTGCATTTGCAATTACAAATGCAGGGGTGGCTGTTGGAAGCGAGTTCGGGTTCGTATTTACATCAAGGAATGATTTGTTGCAACCCGTACCAAGAACTGCAGCTAACCCGAGGATATATAATGATTTAAGTTTCATTGTCATTTATTTATTGGTTAGTGTTGTTATTAGAACGTAAGGTTTACATTAAAGCCATACTGACGAACCGGAGGAGTTTGACCGGTATTGTTGATACCGATACCATTACCAGTTGTGAAGCTATACTCAGGATCAGTGTAGTAGTTAGCCTTGTCTACGATGGTAAACAGGTTTCTTCCGTACAATGAAACGCTGGCAGCAGTAAACACTTTGGTTTTTCTGATCAGGCTGGAAGGCACATTATAAGCGATGTTTACATCTCTCATTTTGATGAACCAGGCTGAGTTAACAAAGTTCTCAGAAATCAGACGGTAGTTATTAACCCATAAAGCATACTCTGGCTCACGAACCTGTACGGTTGTGTTAGGTACCACTTTACCACTACCATCAAGATAAGCTGAGTTAGCGAAGATCTGAGGAGCCCTGTTTTCAGTCCATTTACCAGAACCGGTAAAGGTCATCTGACGGCCCAGATCGCTATACATCACGTTTCCACCACGGTATTCGAGGTTGAAAGTAAAAGAGAAATCATTATAAGAGAACCTGTTGGTAAAGCCGGCAATGTGACGGGGCAGTGTTCCACCTCTTTCAGACAGTGCAGCATTTCTTAAAGGATAACCTGTTGTAGCATTCACGAGTCTCATACCTGAACCATCTGGTGCATAGTTATAACCATCTGTTTTCAGGATAGGATAACGTGAACCTTTGATGATATTGGTGTTAGCATAAGTGTAACCACTCAGGAAGAACTCGTTGATACCTGGGTACAGGTCAACCACTTTGTTATCGTTGAATGAGTAACGAACACCCACATCCCATTTCAGTTTGCTCTTACGCAGGATCTGTACTTTCAGGTCAGCTTCATAACCCCAGTTTTTCGCTTCACCTACGTTGATCAGCAGGTTAGAGAAACCAGTTGTGTTAGGAACTTTAACGGTGATTACCTGTCCTTTAGACTTCTGGTTGTAAGCAGTTACATCCAGGTTAACGGTGTTGTTGAATAACTGGAACTCACCACCCACTTCGTAAGAAGTTACGAACTCAGGCTTCAGGTTAGCATCAGGTAATACGTTACCTACGGTTAAACCTACGGTGTTACCGAAAGGAAATCCACCGCCATTAGGATAGGTCAGATCCAGACCGTATAAAGGCACGTTATCGTTACCATTTTTGTTATAGTTCACACGGAGCTTAGCATAGTTCAGGGTCTTGCTCTTCAGAGAAGGCAAGGCGTCTGTAGCGATGAACGCCAAAGCCACACCATAATAAGGATAAGAGTAGAGGCTGGTAGCTCTGTCTGCTTTGAAGAAAAGTGAAGTTGCATCATAACGGAAAGTACCGTTCAGGATCAGATAACCTTTGTAGCTGGTGGTTAAATCCGCATAAGCACCCCATTTACGCTGTGTAGTGTTAGATTCACCACCACTCAGGTTACCCTGCCTGTTGGCTACGTTATACACACCGGGTACCACAATTGAGCTGGAACCAACGCTGATAGCTTTAGTTGTTCTCTGGTAAACAGAGTAACCTAATACCAGTTTATTTTCGAAAGCACCGATATCTTTTTTCAACTGTGCCTGGAACTCATTGTTCACTACATTCTCAGTAGTTGAATAATCATTTACAGAACCTAAGACATCAGAAATCGCACGATAGATACCTGGATAGTCATCATCATGCTGCCATGGAGCTGGGATGAAAGCAGAGTTCTTGGCAAAATCTGAATACAGGAACTGCTCAACAGTATTCTTACCGGTACGTGAGTTATTCATCATACCTAACCTGTTGGTGAAGGTTAACCATGGTGTAGCACGGTAAGCGATATTGAAGTTACCTGAAATGTTTGCATCCTTATAACGGAGACGGTTGATATCTGCGTTAAAGTAAGGGTTGTTATAGTAGTCATTATAGAAACCATTAGGATTGGCGAACTTGTTGTTTCTCCAGTCTCTTAACTCGTTCAAAGGAATATGACTCGCGTTGTTGATGATGTCGTTGTAGAAATCAGAACCGGTTCTGTCATAGTCAGCCTGTGTATAGCTTACGTTGAAGCCTGTGCTGATCTTGTTGTATTCTTTGGTAGCAGACAAACGAACACCAGTACGCTGACTACGGTCGTTAGGAACGATACCGGCAATTTTCTGGTTTTCAACAGACATATAGTAAGAACCGGTTTCATCACCACCCTGGAAACTTACCTGGTTGTTGATTGAAACACCTTTATCGAAACTCTTACGACGTCCATTCTCAACATTTGCATAAGGAACTACCAGTTTGTCGCCGGCTGCGTTGATCACACGACCGATGATTCTCTGAGAACCATCATACGCATCACCATACTGCTGGTTTTCATAAGGCCTCCAGTTTTCTTTCATCCTTACTTTGTAATCAGAGCTGTAACCAGCCTGGCCGAATACATAAGGATAATACTGAGAACCATTACCATAACTTGTCTGGAACTGAGGCAGGAAGCTGATCTCTTCAAAGTTGGTTGAGTTAGAGAAGTTCACTTTCAGTTTACCTTTTGTACCGGTTTTAGTAGTAATTACCACCGCACCATTGATACCTGCAGAACCGTACAGGGTTGCTGCCTGACCACCTTTCAGGATGGTAACGCTTTCGATATCGTTAGGGTTGATAGTAGCCAGTACAGTAGTGGTGGTTTGCATACCATCCAATACTACCAGGGCTTCGTTATTACCGGTTAAAGAACGGTAACCACGTAATACCAGTTTGGTTTGGGGATCAACGCTGTTGTTTACGTTGTAAACAGCCAGACCAGATACTTTACCTGATAATGCCTGGGCCAACTGAGGAGAGCGACCATTGGTCACTTCATCGTTGGATACCCTTGCATAAGAGTAACCGATCTCTTTGGTTTTCTTTCTGATACCCTGGGCGGTAACTACCACATTCTCCAGTTCATTTACTGTTTTAGACAGTGAAATGTTCAGCACAGAGGATCTTCCTACTTTCTGCTCTACTTCGTTGAAGCCTACGGCAGAAAAAACCAGCACCGCATTCTCTGCAGCATTGATCCTGAAATTTCCGCTGGCATCACCTACTGTAGCAGTAGTAGTACCCTTGATTTTAACTGAAACACTGGGAACAGGAGCCCCCTGGTCATCTCTAACGGTACCCGTGATCGGACGTACCTGTGCAGTAACCGCTATCGAAAAACATAGCAAGGCCACTACAAGTGTGGATACAATTTTCTTCATGTTTTTAGTTTTTGGATAAACTTTTGAGTGGACGAATATAACCAATCATGTCAAATGTTAAAAAAAAACTAATTCAACAAAATTTACA
>SCVK01000253.1 GCA_004297075.1 Chitinophagaceae bacterium | reverse complement strand
ACAGGATTTGCGTTAATAAGAATAGAAAACAGAAACAAGTTTACATTTTTCTCATAAGCAGTTAGTTTTGGTTGCGGTCCCGATTTCTATCGGGACCAATTTTTTTCTACCCCTTCACCAGCAATTTCCGGAGGCTGATATAATAGGCAAGTACGCAGCCCACTGTATCGGCCAAAATATCACTGTATTCAAAAGAGCGGTTAATGATCCAGTTTCCCTGCACAAACTCCATCAAAATACCATAGAGGATCCCGCCAAGCGTAATGAACAGAAACCATTTCTTTCTTTGTTCATTGTTATAGCTGCTTGCACGGAATGGCAGCATACTTAACAGGCAAAGCATGCCAAAAAGCCCGATATGTACCCATTTGTCTGCGTGAATAGTAGCCAGCCAGGGATAACTGGGAACAGCAGAACCCGGTAAGGTTAACAAAATAATACTTAGTATGAACCAACAAACAGTAGGAAGGAAACGAATGATTTTCAAGTAAGGCTAATATTTAGAGAGGCAAGTAAGCCAATTTTTTACATATACCATGTTAATCAGCGATTGTTACAAAAGAAGAAGCCGCAGTACAAAGATTTCATTTGAAATCACGTACTGCGGCTTCATATAATATCGGAATATTGTTCTCTTATCCTACTTTTCCAGCTACATACATCTGATCGAGGGTAGGGGCGGCACTACCACCTTTGTTCTCGAGGGTAATGGCAAACATGGAAGCGGCAGGGATATTTTTCATCTTACACAATCCGGCACAGGCGTCTATTACGCCGGCGTCTACCGGTTTGCCATCTACAATGGCCCATAACTGGTATTGTTTGCCGGCGGCGGCTTCAGGTAATTTATTGGGCAGGAGGTAAACATCTCTTGATTTGCTGTCCCAGAAAACAGTAGCCAGGCTGTTCTCCTTACCGGCTACACCGGGCATGGACACTTTGATCATGGATGGATCGCTCATCATCTGCATATTACTGTAGAGGTCAAGCAGTTTGGTCTGGGTTTGCTGGTTATCCGAAAGCAGGCTGGTTTTTTCTATCAGTAATGCCTGGTAAGCCGTACTAGCGGAACTGAATTGTTTGTAGAAATATACATTCAGAGAAGCACTCACCACCAGCAGTATCACAGAAGCGGCAGCCAGATAACGGCTCCATCCTATCACCACCCCTTTTTTACTCTTTTTCTCAAAATCAAGTTCAGCTAAAAGCTGCTCTTTTACACGGGGGGCGGGCACAACGGCAGTGGCCAGGGCCTGCTGTTCCAGCGCAGCTTCGAACTCGTCTATCGCCTTCCTGATTTCAGGATACTGACGGCTCAGCTGTTCCAGTTCGGCAGCTTCCTGTGCATCGGCCATGCCTAAAACATAGCTTTCGATCACGCCACTTTCTATGTAAGCCTTGATATCCACTTTATGGTTTAATAATTTCTCTTAATTGTGTTAGTGCGGCCCGTAACCGGGTCTTCACTGTACCCAGAGGAATTGTAAGCATATTGGCTATCTCATCCTGGGTATACCCCTGGAAATAGGATAGTTCCACCAATACCCGGTATTCTTCCTTCAGGCTGTGTACCATTTTTCTTAATCCGATCTGGTCTGTCCGGGTTTCACTGGTACCTCCGGCAGCATATACATCTTCTGTTAATTCCCTGTTTTGCCGGCTGTTCTGGAAACTTTTGCTGCGCACCGTATCTATGGAGGCGTTGCGGGCAATATTGAGCATCCAGGTAAACAGACGTCCTTTGTTGCTGTCGTAGCTTTCTATCTGCTTCCAGATCTTCACAAAAACCTCCTGCAATACATCATTGGCCAGTTCTTCCTCGTTCACAATAGTCAGAATGATGGAGAGCAGGGCACCTGAATAATTATCGTACAGGTACGCAAAGGCAGACTGACTCCGTTGCCGGAGCAGCTGTACCAATTCCGGTTCGGTGTATTTTTTCACTACTTCCAAAAGCAGGTTTACTAAGGTTGATATTGGATATACGAAAGAAAGGACTCCCTGGTTTTATCCAACCAAAGCTGCATAAGCGGCACTATCCATCAGGGTAGATACGGAAGCCGGATCGCTGACAGTCAACTTGATCATCCAACCATCGCCATAGGGGTCTGTATTAACCAGTTCCGGCTGTTTTTCCAGCAAAGGATTGCTTTCTATAACGCTTCCTTCAACCGGCAGAAACAGGTCGCTAACGGTTTTTACCGCTTCTACGGTACCAAAAAGCCCTTCGGCCGGCAGGGTCTGGCCAATGGTATTGATGTCTACATACACAATATCTCCCAACTCATGCTGGGCAAAATCAGTGATACCAATAGTGGCAACATGGCCATCCAGGCGAATCCATTCATGGTCTTTGGTGTAGCGAACATCTGCTGGGAAATTCATAACGTAAGTTTTAGTATTGCAAATATTTAGATAAAAAACGGTTGGGAGAAATTAAATAATGGAAGTATTAGTTAGTAGTCAGGAGTTAGGAGTTAGAAGTCCGGAGTATGTTTCGTTCACTCCAACTCCAGACTTCTAACTCCCGACTCCTAAAACCCCTGCTGCTCAAAATACAGCAATACATGGTCTTTGATAAAGTTCTCCTGCTCTGGCAAAACCATTACGGGTAATTCTTTTACCTGTTTGTAATGGGGCCAGCCTTCTTCATCGTTACCTTCCAGTATATAATAACCACTCTGACTGAGCACCCGGCACACGGCCACGTGCATCAGGTCCTGTTTCTGTTCTTTGGAGATCTTTTCCTGCAGAAAACCTGTTTCCTGCATACCGATCAGGAATAAAACCGCTTCCAGATCGGGTTTTTTACCAAACCGCTCCACCAGTTTGGCTTCCAGGTTCCACCATCTTTGCTGTAAATCGTCTGAAATAAACATAATTATCGCAAAGGTAAACCGTGGAAGCATGCCATCATCAACCGGCAAAAGTTATCTTTGCGGCAAATTGGACCC
>SCVK01000530.1 GCA_004297075.1 Chitinophagaceae bacterium | reverse complement strand
CCACTGTCATGATTGGTCCTTCACGTTGTCCTGGCCGTCCGGCCTACTCACGACACGAACTGGACGTTGGAGATTCTCGCGCCTGCGCCGTCTTTCGCGACACTGATCCGCATGCGCCAGTTTCGCGGTGGGCCGGCCGGCGCCTCGGCCAACGATGTCCGCACCGATACCGCGAGAAGCACCTGCGCCCCATCGCCGTTCACCGACTCGAGGCCGGCTTCGGTGACCGTGCCCTCGGATTTCGATCGGGCCTGCTTCACCACGGCGACGAACGGCTCCGCTCGGCGCTGGAAGTCGTCGCGGAATGCGCCGGTCGTCGAATCGAGTATCCGCCGGATGTCGGCGTCCGCCTCGGTGTAGCTGATGGTCGTGAGGTTCAGCGCTGCCTGGCGGGCGGTCTGCACGTATAGGCTTCGCAGCGCCTGCTGCTGCTGGGCCGCGTGCGCACGGAAACCCAGCCAGCCCGCGAGAACACCGACGGTGGCGACGAGCAGCAGCCCTAGCGCAACCACCGGCGCGACCCGCGGTAGCCGTTGCCGGAGCGACGGTTTCGATTCCGTGGTCGAGTCGACGAGAGTGTCGCCGGGATTGACAATTCCGTCTAGTTGTTCTGAGTCAGCATGCTCTGCCATGTCTTGCCTTTCGTGGTGGCGGCCAGGTCGGAGTCGGTGTACGGCTTGCCGTCAGGCCCCACGTAACCGCCGGTCGCGGGGTCGTAGGGCACCACGGCCACCGGGGGTGCCGGGGGTGCCGGCCCAGGTGCTGCACTGGGGCGCTGCCGGGGATCGGTGCCCGGCGCGTACTGCGGGACGCCCTGCCCCGTCAGCGTGGCGTTGGGATCGCCCTTCCAGATGTAGCCGTCGTTGAGGGGCACGTACTGCTCGTTGCTTTCGCAGAGCTCCACGGTCGGCGACCGCTTGGCCGGGTTGTTCTCGCACGGAATGTTCCGCACGCCACGAACATTCAGGTCGGAATCCTGCGGCACCCGGCAGTACAGCTCACCGGCGGGACGCTCGGGATAGTCCACCTCGGTCGGTACCCGTTGCTGTTTGACGGGCAGGAAGCCGGTGTTGCACGGCGGCGGCAGATTCATGTTCAGTTTGAAGTCCAGATAGATGCCCCGATAGGGCGTCTTGAGGTCCGCGTCGGCGACCGCGATCGCCGACATCAACGCGGTGCCCTGCGGGAAGAGCACCAGCAGTTGTTCGATGTCGTGCCGATAGACAACCGCGATCTCACCTAGGCTCACCATGTTGGCCAGCAGGACCGTCAGTGCCGG
>SCVK01000252.1 GCA_004297075.1 Chitinophagaceae bacterium | reverse complement strand
TAAGTCCATAAATGGCAAGTTTTAGGGGTAAAAACAGTGAAATTTGGTCAAATAGTGGGGCAAAATAGCCCTTTTTTGCTAAAAACGGGGATTTTGTTTATTTCCGGAAATTTTCATTTTCACCCGGCCTCCCTCCCCGCGAGGGCAAAAAAAGGACAGCCTTGGCTGCCCTTTACCTGTATAGTCAGTTTTGGTTGACCCGTTTTGCGTAAACGGCTGTTATTTCTCTTCTTTTACGCGTTCTACATAAGAACCGTCCTTGGTATTTACCCGGATCAGTTCGCCATCTTCCACAAACAGGGGCACCATTACGGTAGCACCGGTTTCTACAGTGGCGGCTTTCAGGGCACGGGTAGCGGTATCGCCACGCAGTCCGGGTTCGCAGTAAGTGATCTTTACCACGATCTTTTCGGGCAGTTCCGCGCCAATGGGCTGCTCGGTTTCTGTATTGATGAATACAAATACTTCGGCTCCTTCCATCAGAAACTGGGGAGAATCGATCATTTCATCTGCCAGCGCAATCTGCTCGAAAGTTTCATTGTTCATGAGATTATACCCTGTATCATCTTTATATAAGAACTGGAACGCTTTCTTTTCTACACGAACCGGGTAGATGTTCTCGCCACTGTTCCATGTTTTTTCGATAGAACGCTTGTTATCAACCCCTTTTAACTTGGCCCACACTTTTGCAGCGGCCCGGGCTGTTTTGTTTTCGCCAAATTCTACTACAGAATATAAACTGCCGTCTAATTTCAGAATCATGCCACGGCTGATGTCGGATGTTGTTGCCATTGAGTTTGTTTTTAAATGAAATGTCTTCCCAGACAGGCGCAAAAGTAGGGATTGGCGGCCAAAAACAAGAAAGCTTGTTAAGAGAAAGTTTCTGCGCTAAATCAATGATTATCATACCAGCTGCGGCTTTCCTGCCCCGTTTGCGGTACCCTCCGGATAAGAAACTGTTAAAAAAACAGGAAGATTTAGGCTGCAATCTTCCACAAGGGGGTATCTACTAACACAGATAACCTACCTCTTATGAAAACAATTCTACGTTTTGTCTTGCTCCTTTCGCTGCTGTTTTTACAGGGCCAGTTACTGGCCAATACAGTCATTGTAAAAGGAACCATTAAGAATACGGCGAACCAACCCGTTGCCAATAAAAAAGTAAAGATCTACAGTATCGACAGTACCAATGGCGGTTGCCCGATGGTGCATTATACGATTACCAACCCCAATGGCTATTATATAGATACACTGAGTTGTACCGGAGACATCCGCAAGCTGATGCTCTATGTTGAAAACTGCGATGGTACAATGCTGACAAGAGATCCGGCAGTGGGTATCAGCAACCTGGTGGAAGTTAATTTTATTATCTGTACGCCGGGTACAACACCTGTTACCTGTAAAGCAGCTTTCAGTTATCAGTCATTAGCTACCGGCGTAAAATTTAATGCAGCAGGTTCATCCACTGTTGCCGGAGATAGTATCATCAGCCGTACCTGGCAGTTTGGCGATAGCAGTGCCACATTAACCGGGAACAGGATCGATCCCACACATGTGTATGCCAAACCGGGGATTTATCAGGTTTGTCTGACCATTACGACTAAAAAGGGTTGTCAGAGCAGTTATTGCCAAACGGTTGTATTCACTCCCGAATCAAACGACTGCAAAGTTTCTCCTGTTATCACCATTGAAAAAACCGGACCCAAAAAATTCAGGTTCAACAGCAGTCAGAGCACTGTATTGCAGGGCGATAGTATTTTTCAACGCATCTGGAAATTCGGTGATGGCAGTTCGCTGGATGGCAACCAGGTAAACCCGCTGAAAGAATACAGGGAAAATGGCAGCTACAGTGTGTGCCTGAGTATCCGCACGGTGAAAGGTTGTGAAAAAACAATCTGTGTTACTGTAACAGTGAAAGACAGTGTGCCGACACAAACTGCATGCAAAGCCAAATTTAGTTACCAGATACAGGGAAGAACCGTGAAGTTCAACAGTTCTCTTTCTGCAGCAACGGCCGGCGATAGTATTATCAGCCGTACCTGGAAATTCAGTGACAGTTCCGCTTCTCTCACCGGCAATCGGCTGGACCCTTCCTTTACGTATGGTAAAGCAGGTAAATACACTGCCTGCCTGTATATCAAAACAAAAAGTGGTTGTGAAAGTAAATTCTGTGCAGATATTGAGATCAAAGATTCTGCTGCTGCCTGTAAAGCCTATTTCACCTGGGAAAGAAAGGATTCGTTGATCGTATTCAACAGTGCCGGCTCCAGGGGAATCAATGATGCCGACAGTATCATCAGCCGTACCTGGTCTTATGCAGACAGCAGCACTTCGGTATCACTGGGCGGTAATGTGGTGGCACCCTCCTACCCTTATACCAAACCTGGCACTTACAAAGTATACCTGGTGATCAAAACAAAGTCGGGTTGCGAAAATAAATTCGGTGCTAATGTGGTGATCTTACCTCCTGCGCCACCAAGTGGTTGTAAAGCGCTGTTTACCTACAGCCAGCAGAATGGTGTGGTAAAATTCAACAGCAACGGATCGAGGGGAACCACAGAAAAAGATTCGGTTATGAGCCGCGTATGGTTCTTTGGCGATAGTACGGTGCCGATGGAAGGCAATCGTATTGATCCTTCGCACAGTTATACCAAACCCGGTAAGTACCTCGTAAAACTGTATATCAAAACCCAATCAGGTTGCGAAAGCAAATACAGCGAAACCATCACGATAGGTAATCCGGATTGCAAAGCAGAAGCGCAGTTTACAGCCGAGCGCATCAGCCTGAAGAAAATAGCGTACAACAGCAGTCTGAGTAAAGCCTTACCCGGCGACAGTATCATTCAACGCACCTGGAAATTTGGTAATAATACGATCCTGTCGGGTAATGAGATCAGTCCGGTGAAAGAATTTTTGCAACCAGGATTGTATACCACCTGTCTGTACATAAAAACGCTGAATGGCTGTGAAGCAAAATTATGCAGGGAAATAGTGGTACGCGATACGGTAAACACACCGCAGACCAATGTTGATTATATCAAAATCATCCAGCTCAACCCCAACCCGGTGGTTACCCGGATGATGGCGACCATCTATAGCCGCAACAGTAATGCGGAAGCGGAAATTACGGTGTATGATATTTACGGAACCGCCAAACTCCGGATCAAAAAACTGCTGCAACAGGGAAATAATATGATCGAGATCGGTTGCGAGTCATTATATCACGGTCCTTACTTCCTGAAAGTAACCACGAAGAACGGCCGGGATAGCAAGGCATTCTACAAACTCTGATAATTTTTTTCCGGATAATCTTCAAACGGGTGATCGGTCTTCGATCGCCCGTTTGTTTTTTGCGGGATCCCCATTCAGCAGCTAACTGCCTGTACAGGCCGGAACCGTTGGGGAGAGGCATAAAATCTGTGCCTGCCAGGCAGCTCGTCCAAAAAAACTCCAAAGTTTAGCCTTCAAATGGGAAAGTCTAGCCTGTTTTAACCTATTTTTGCCGCGAATTTCAAAACCACAGAAATCATTCCCCATGGCAGTATTAGTGAATAAAAACTCCAAGATCATTGTTCAGGGTTTTACCGGTACAGAAGGTACATTCC
>SCVK01000251.1 GCA_004297075.1 Chitinophagaceae bacterium | reverse complement strand
TAAGGAAGCAGTTACCTTGTTACAGGTAACTGCCGCCCAAAAAAACAGCCGCATAGCGGAGAACTATTGGGTGGGTGAACTGATGGTTCAGGCAGATAAACACAGGATCATACGTGTGCTGACGAATCTGGTTAACAATGCCATCAAGTTCAGTGCCGCCGGATCTGTTATCAGTATACAGACCAACAGGCAGGATAACCATGCCATTTTCACTGTGTGCGATACGGGAATAGGTATTCCGAAAGAGGACCAGGAACGGGTTTTTGATATGTTAACACATACCCGGCGCCGGGGTACCGAAGGTGAGATCAGTTATGGCATGGGACTTTCCATCTGCCAGGAGATCATAGAAGCGCATGGAGGTAAGATTAGCCTGGAAAGTGAAGTGGGTAAAGGCAGCTGCTTTTCTGTACAACTACCATTGTATTCCTGATAGGTTTTTCGTAAAGCGATCCTGGTTAATCAGGCTACTTCTTCTCCTTTAGCCGCCTGTAATAAAGCAAACCAATCTTCTTTTTCCAGTCGGATAGCTGCTGCCGCTTTGGCCTGCAGTAATCTTTCGATTTTGGTAGTGCCGATCACTGATTGGATGCCGGAGGGGTGGGTATGTAACCAGGCCAGCAGGATCTCGTTCAGACCGGTATTGTATTTTTCGGCCAACTGGTTAGCGGTGGCTGAAATGGCCCGGAAGCGCGGATGACTATCGTCTGTAAACAGTCCGCCACCCAGGGGTGCCCAGGCCATGGGGATAATCTTGTTTTTCATACAGTTTTCGAGGCTGCCATCGGTTAACGCCTGGAACTGCAGCAAAGAAATTTCGAGCTGGTTATATTCTACCAGTGTATACCTGGCCAGCAGATCTGTTTGATGGGGCAGGAAATTAGATACGCCGAAAGAAAGAATTTTTCCCTGTTCTTTCAGTTGTTCCACTGCTTCGGCCACTTCTGCCGGATCGAGCAGGGGATCGGGGCGGTGGATGAGCAGTACATCCAGGTAATCGGTACCGAAATTGCGTAATGACTGTTCGACGGAACGGATAATATGTTCGCGGGAGGTATTGTATGATTTGATGGTATGTGCCGGCCGGTTGGGCGTTACCATCTGTATGCCACATTTGGTAATGAGTTTGAGGTGTTGGCGTAGTGAGGAATTCTCTTTGAGTGCGGCACCAAAATCTTCTTCCGTGGTATAATCGCCATAGATATCGGCATGATCAAAAGCGAAGATGCCGTATTGCAGGCAGGTCTCGATCATTTCGCGGTATTGGGCGGTGCTGAAATTAGCGCCCCAGACACCCCAGCGCATAACGCCGGCAACGGGTGAAGTAATGGTGGTGTTTTTCATATTTCAAATATAAGAAAGTGCCGATAGCCGGATGATAATATACATCCGATGAAGAGATCGCATCACAGGCAGACATAAAAAAAGTCCGGCAAGGCCGGACTTGAGAGTTAGTTTGGGTTGTGTAGGATTAATACCTGTTGTATCCACCGCCACCACCGTTACCACCACGATCGCGGTTGTATCCGCCACCGCTGCCGCCACGGTTTCCACCGCCGCCGCCGTAACCACCACGGCTTCCGCCGCCGCCACCACCGAAGCTCTTCTTCTTGAAGCCACCTCTTTCGCCTTCTGGGCGTGGTGTAGATTCGTTAACAACGATCTTACGACCCAGGATGTCTGTGTCGTGCAATGCTGCGATAGCTGCACGGGCAGCTTCATCATCAGCCATTTCAACAAAACCAAAACCTTTGCTGCGGTCGTTGTTGAATTTGTCGGTAACGATCTTTGCACTGGTTACTTCTCCGTACGGGGTAAACAGGTTCTGCAGGTCTTCGCTGGACATATTCCAGTTCAGATTTCCAACGTAAATGTTCATGTTCTTAAAAAAATTAAATGATCAAAAACCAATGAGTAAAACAGTAACC
>SCVK01000250.1 GCA_004297075.1 Chitinophagaceae bacterium | reverse complement strand
ACAGAAAAAACCGGATCCGATACACCGGTTGTTTACCGGTACAGCTACCAGAACGGAAAGCTGGTAAACAAAAAGAATAACGATACAAAGTATCCGAAGGAAGTGTTGTATGAATACAATAGCAAGGGGCAGCTGGCAAAAATTACTACGCGCAAAAAAGGAGTGGTAACCGATATCGACGAGTACTCGGATTATAAAAATGCCGGTACGTATACGTTAACTGAATATTCATATTGGGATGGTAAATTGTCTTACACAGAAACCAGCACTTATGTAAACGATGTAAAACAGAAAATGCGTTTTCTGATGCAGTCAACCGGCAAAACAACAGAACATACCTACCAATATGACCAGCGCGGAAAACTGGTAGAAGAAACCATTGATAATATGGTGGTGAAAAATGAATATAAATACGACGACAGGGGCAATGCTTTCCAGGTAAAAATGGGTGGTTTGCCCAATACCTTCCGTTTTTGTAAGATCCAGTACAACGATGGGCTGGCACTCGGTACCACCGAACTCTCCGCTTATTTTGTGCAGCAGTACGATAAGAACTCGAAAAGTTACGCCTACAATAAGCTGAATGCCACCAAACTGACGGATGTAAGTGCCTTGCTGAGTATGCTGGATGAGGAGGAGACTTATGAAGTGTTGAAACTGGCCGACAATTCATTCCGGGTGCGTACTTCTGATGGGGAGGAACTGACCAAAGCGGTCACCGCCGCCAAATCGCCCAACGGAACGGACCTGGTGATCTATGAAGCGCTGATGGATCAGACACTGATCTATAAAGGGTTTTACCTGGCAAGCACCGCAACAGATAAATGGATGGAGATGACGCTGCTGCCTGATTCGGAAGATGGCTGTTATTGGTTTCTTAACAGCGCCACAAAGGGCTACACTATTATTAAAGAAGGCCGCTATGTTAACCTCTCCCTTGAAAAATACAAATTGGTTGCACAACCCGGCAACACAGGCAATTACCTGCTGCAGCAGAACGGGGTGGATAAATTTCTGATGAAGGGCGTGGCCGGTAAAAAAATGGATGAGTTTCATCCGCTTGAGCAGATCAAAGCAAAATAAGGGATCCGGGTTCGCCGATTGTATCTTTTTTACATTCTGGGGGAATGTATACAGAAGCCCTAACTTCAAAAGTTCGCTATTGGCGGATGTTTTGGGTGGGGCTTTCTGCGTTGGAGAATGTTTGGTGCGTACAATGCAGCTGGCTAATACGATCAGGCGCGTTTAATCGTTTTTTGATATGTAAGGCAGGTAGTAATAAACCCAAAAATGGGTGCCACAACAGAAAGTAACTGCAGATTCTTTTTGCTGCGTGCATCTATTACAAGATAAGCATGCAGTTTCCCCATCAGTTCAAAAGACCTGAATAGCAAATACACATTCAACACAACAGCCAGCAGTAGTACGGCTTCTTTCATGTTACCAATATAAGCAGATTTTTAGGCCGATGCAACTATTGAAGAAGAAGCTGTGGAGAACGGATATGTAAACCACTGCATTTATAATAACCCCATGCTTCAGAATGGGGTACACCTCACTGATTGGTTACCGGGCTTCAGCCCCAAATCAGGGCTGAAGCCCGGCAGCAGGTTCGGTTGATTGCCCCAGCCTGAAGGCTGGGGTTAGCAAATAACAGCATGATAAATGGTATACAACCAGCCGATATATATCAGTTGGCAATTAATAACGGTGAGTGACACTCAATTTTGCTTTTTCGCAGGGTATCCAATTAAATAAAAAAAAGAAAGAAAGTTCTCTGCAGTTTCTGTGCTTAAAAGGAGAGAAGCCTGCTCTGTAAGCCGCAGGATACGCTGCGAGAGACTTGCCGTGAAGTGCCCAAAAACACCCGCCATAGCAAGTGTTTGTTGTTGTTGATTACTTACTACTGCTTTTTTCAGGTTAATTCTTTCCCACTTGCCTGTGGCAAGCTCTTTTAATAAATCAGCTTATACCCAATTCCTCTTAAGTTGATGATTTTTATGGACGAATCCAGGTTAAGATAACCCCGGAGTTTGGATATGAAAACATCCAGGCTTCTGCCTGAAAAATAGTCGGTATTTCCCCATAATGCCTGTAACAGGTCGTTCCGGTGTAAGGGCTCATTCCGATTCAGCAATAACAGGTGAAGTAAGTCTGCTTCGCGGGAGGTTAACTGTCTTTTTTTGCTCTCTGATACCAGTTCGCCTGCCGGATATAAAAAGGTGTACTTTCCTATTTCCCATACAGCTGTTTCTTTTTTTGATGTGGAAACCGTAGTAATCGTTCTGTTTAACAGGGATTTTATTCTCACTTCCAATTCGGCAATACTGAAGGGCTTTTTCAAATAATCATTACCTCCCATCTCAAAGCCTAACACTACATCTTTTGTTTGTGAACGCGATGTGAGAAAAATTACCTGTGTTGTTGTATCTGCTTTTCTAATGGCAGCCACCCATTCAAACCCGCTCCCGTCGGGCAGCATCACATCTGCTACAATAATAGCTGGCGGGTACCGGGTATACAGCAAAGCAGCTTCGGCAAGTGTAGCAGCATGATATACCTGAAACCCTTTCGCTTCCAGGCTTTCTTTTACGATCTCTGCCAAGGCGGCTTCGTCTTCTATGAACAATATGTTGCCCTGATTCATAACGGCCATGATAAAATAACGGTAGTGCCTTTTCCTTTAATACTTTTTATTTCAATTGTTCCATGATGCGCTTCCATGATCTTTTGTACATAACTCAAACCCAGGCCGTGGCCTTTTATTGCATGATCTGGTTTGGGCTCCCTGTAAAATTTTTCAAAAATATGCGGCATGGATGAAGCTGAAATGCCATTGCCTTTATCGGAACAGGAAATAACAAAATAGCCACTGCCGGTGCTGCAGGTAACAGTAATAACCACTTCATTGCCGGAATATTTAACGGCATTATCCAGTACATTGGTCAGTGCCTGCTGAAAAAGTTGTTTATCGGCAACAACACTATTTGTGCCTGTATCATTTTTATACTGGTATTGTATGGGTATATGTGTAGCTATTTTTAAACCATCTATTATTTCCTGTATCGTTTTTTCCACCAGAACGGGTTCGGGTTGCAGGCGAATAGTGTTTTTCTCGTACAGGGATATATTCAGAATATTGTCAATCAGCTTAGATAATCTGCCTGTTTCGTGCTGCGCGTGCTGTAGGTATCGAATGTTTTTTTCTTTGCTTATATCCGAACCCTGTAAAGCTTCAATGGCGGCAGATATGGTTGCTACGGGTGTTTTTAACTCATGTGTAATGTTATTGATGAAGTCGTTTTTTATAATGGCTAACTTTTTTTCATGAAATAGTGCCTTTAGCAGCAGCCAGATACACAGCGCCACCAAAATTATCAGCAGTAATGAACCTGCCAATATCCATTCCATTTTAACGAATATATACCCGATAGGGTTTTCGAAAACAACCCGTACATATTGTTCATTATAGGCCCACCATTTATAGGTGGGCTGGGCCTTTGTAGCAACAAAGCCGTTTTGGGCTAGTGCATCCGGCAGTTTTGTGTGGCTTAGAAGGCTGTCTGCATTGGTAACATAAAAACTAAATCCGGTGTAAATATTTCTTTCCGAAAGGCGTTGCCGCAGCACGGGGCGAAGCCGGCTTGTATCAAATCCATAGCGCTTTACTTTGTCGGTTACAAAATGTCCAAGGCTTTGAATACGGTAATATACTACATGGTTCTCCAGGTCTTCCGTTCGCAGGTTCCTGGCAAATTGTTGTGCAATTTTTCTCTTGTAAACGATATCCCCGGCCACTAACGAGTCTGGTAATTCGGTGCTGCTGAACGAAGTGTAGTCTTTTTTGTCTTTTGCATTGTAAATATGGTGAACAATAACTTTTTGCACTTTTGAATACCTGCTTTGGATGGTAAAAGCCGAAGTATCCATTAATTGCGCTACCAGCAGTTGCTCAATGGTATCGCAGCGCAACTGAAAATCTTTCTTCACCGCATCTTCAAAAGCAAGATTAACCTCTCTTTCAAAATGAAAGAGCGAGGTTTGATAATAATTTTTTATCCAGTAAAACTGCAATACAATAAGCCCCGCAATTGCCAGCAGGCATACTGTTAGTAACAGCCGGATGTTTTTCGCCATACTACAAATATAAATACTGATACAGAAGGCCCTGTTTTATTAACAAATAATAACATTCCATAACGGGTGCTTAACATCATTACATGTGTTTTGCAGAGAATTTCGCATAAAACAATTGATATGAAAAAGATGCTGGCAATGATTCTCCTGGTTTCGGGGATAACCGTGTATGGACAGGACGCTTTGTTAACCCCCGGCAGCCGCTTTCCTGATCTGGTAATAACCAACATCAGCAATGCGCCCGTAAAGGAATTTTATTTAACCAAAGAAAGGGGTGATCGCTTTTATATACTCAACTTTTGGGGTACCTGGTGCAGCCCGTGTATTCCTGAAATGGATACCCTGTGGAAATTGCAAAAACAAAATGCAGGGAAAATACAGGTGATTGCTATTTCAGATGACCAGGAAGAAAGGAAGGCCCGATATTTGAAAAATAAACCTTCTGGTATCTGGCTGGCAACAGACACAGGTTATACGCTTTACAAAATGCTGAACCTTGCTTCTGTAGGGCAAAGCGCCATTGTAAATCCTGCTAAAAAGATCGTGGCAATTGTGAGAACAGATTTGATAAACCAGCAGCTGATTGATAAGATACTGCGTGGCGATACTGTAAAAATGAGCGCGGCAGTTAAAGAAACCCGGATAACAAGCAGCGAACCCGCATTTGGTGTGGATTCGCTAACGGCGCATAGTTTTTCGATCAGGGGATATGAAAAAGGGCAACCCAGTATGGGGCAAACCTATTTGTTGCCCGGGCCATTCAAAAATAGGAGGTTAACATGGTACAATGTTTCTTTAGACCTCCTGTACAGGCAGGCTTTTGGAATTAAAACCTACAAAGTGCAGGAGCGATACGATAGTACCGTAAAGGAAGCAGAAGTTCATTCTCATAACTTTGAAGATAAACAGCGGTTATTCTGTGTTGATCTGCTGGTAACACCAGCGCAAAAAGACAGCCTGTTTCTTATTCTGCAACAGCGGCTGAATGCCTGTTTACCCGTTAAGGCACGTATTGAAAGAAGTGTTATTACTGTGTATGTTTTAAAGAAAAAGCCCGGAGCAGCTATTTTACTTGATACATCAATTACCGACAGTTCTTCTTATAGTTTTAGTGGCAGGGGATATAACGGAACCCACGTTCAGGTGAAAGATTTTGCAGAAGACTACCTCTCTAACGAATTGGGGTTGCCTGTAGTAGATGAAACCGGGATTACAGGGTATTACAACATTAAAACAAATGTGGTGCAGCGTAACAAAGCCGGTATTATAAAATCGATAGAAGAACTGGGCTTTGTTGTTGAAAAAGCTGAAAGGGAAATGCCGGTGATTGTATATTATAAGAGGTGAAGTTTTGCAGCTGCTTATTTTAATGATAGGGAAGTGTTGCCCTGGTTTTGTTCTGCACAAACGTTTCTCTTTTCCGTAGGGGCACCTTAATAAAAATATTCTCCGAAACATCTCTCGCAGAAGACTTTTCGGATTAGAAGTAGCTGAAAACCCAGTTAAAATAGTTCTTGTTTAAAGTGAGTATTAAGCACTCCGTAGGCCGCAGGGTACGCTGCGAGAGCCCCTACGGAGAAGGAAGAAGAAACTGGGGAGAACGAATATAACAACCACAGCTTTTATAATAACCCCATGCTTCAGCATGGGGGTTAGCAACCCGCTGATTGGTTGCCGGGCTTCAGCCCCAAGGTTGGGGCTGAAGCCCGGCGGCAAGTTACGGTTGATGGCCCCCAGCCTGAAGGCTGGGGTTAGTGAAGAACAGTATGATTAACGGCATAAAACCAACTGATATTGGCCGGCGACTTACAACGGTGGAGTGCCCCCAACCCATAAAAAGCCCCACATTGCTGTGAGGCTTTGGTGATTCCGCCGGACTAATATTCAATTCCTCCCAAAAATTGTTCTTGATCCGCTTTTGCGGGATCCATGGTTGTATAGTGTACAAATAAAAAAAAACACCGTACAAAGCGTACAGTGTTTTTATCTTTTGGTGATCTCGCTGGGACTTCCCGCCAGGAAAGCGGGACAGGCTCCTCGTCCTTGGAATGATGTAATAAAATAAAAAAACACCGTACAAGACGTACAGTTTTTTTTTATTTTGGTGATCCCGCTGGGACTTCCCGCCAGGAAGGCGGGACAGGCTCCTCGTCCTTGGAATGATGTAATAAAAGATAAAAACACCGTACAAAGTGTACAGTGTTTTTATCTTTTGGTGATCCCGCTGGGACTTCCCGCCAGGAAGGCGGGACAGGCTCCTCGTTCCTGGAATGATGTAATAAAATAAAAAACACCGTACAAAACGTACAGTGTTTTTATCTTTTCGTGATCCCGCTGGGACTCGGACCCAGGACCCATACATTAAAAGTGTATTGCTCTACCAACTGAGCTACGGAATCGAACCTTTTCCTTCGGAAGAAAAGCGCAGGTCTTTTTTTCTTTGGG
>SCVK01000249.1 GCA_004297075.1 Chitinophagaceae bacterium | reverse complement strand
TGTTAAACCTGGGATTAAATCTTCCGCCCCCTCTTGGTGGTAATGCCATTAAAACTTGTTTAGTGAATAATTGATTTGTTGTTAAAGATATACAATTGGCGATTATTCGCCTGATTTACGATTTTCTATTTCCTCTCGGATCATTTCCACAAAAGCGTTGATAGGCTGGCTGCCCAGATCTCCCTTACCCTGCCTGCGTACAGAAAGCTGGTTTTCATTCATCTCTTTCTCTCCTACCACCAGCATGTAAGGAACCCGCATCAGTTCGGTATCCCGGATCTTTTTGCCGATCTTCTCCTGCCTGTCGTCGACCTCTACCCTTACCCCTGCTTTTTTCAGTTGTTTCTGAACGGCCTGGGCATAATCCATGAACTTATCACTGATCGGCAGAATCTTCACCTGCAGCGGTGCCAGCCATACCGGGAATTTACCTGCATAATGCTCGAGCAGGAAGCCGATAAACCTTTCATGTGTACCCAGCGGTGCGCGGTGAATGATCAATGGCACTTCCGGTGAATTGTCTTTATTGGTGAAGGAAAGATTGAACCTGCGACCCTGTGCAAAATCCACCTGGTTGGTGGCCAGTGTAAACTCCCTACCAATCGCACTCCATATCTGTACATCGATTTTGGGACCATAGAAAGCTCCTTCGTCCTGTACCTCCACAAATGGTGTTCCGCTTTCGATCAGTACCTGACGAACCATTTCTTCAGTCTCCAGCCAGAGTTCGGGTTCGTTGATATATTTCTGCCCCAATTTCGCAGGATCATGTAAACTTAAACGCATCACATATTTATCGATCCCGAAGATCTCAAAATACTTCAGGTACATATCGTTCACTGCCTTGAATTCCTGCGCAAACTGCTCCTTGGTGCAATAGATATGCGCATCGTTCATGTGCAGGCAACGTACCCGCATCAGCCCGAATAATTCCCCGCTCTGCTCGTAACGGTAACAGGTACCATACTCTGCCAAACGGTAAGGAAGGTCTTTGTAGCTCTTTTGTTCCGCATCAAAGATCTTATGGTGGTGCGGACAGTTCATCGCTTTCAGGTAATATTTGGTTCCGTCCAGTTCCATGGGTGGAAACATACTATCCTGGTAATAAGGGAGGTGTCCGCTGGTGATGTATAAATTCTCTTTGGCGATATGCGGGGTAACCACGCGTTTGTAACCGGCATCTTCTTCTGTTTCCTTGGCCAGTTTCTCCAGTTCTTCGATAATGATACTGCCATTGGGCATCCAGAGGATCAGGCCCGGGCCGATATCTTCATCCATGGTAAAAATACTGAGTTCTTTACCCAGTTTGCGGTGATCGCGTTTCTTGGCTTCTTCCAGCATCACGATGTATTCATCGAGTTCTTTCTGGTTAGGGAAAGTAACGCCGTATACACGGGTCAGCATTTTGTTTTTCTCGTTCCCCTTCCAGTAAGCACCGGAAATATTGGTGAGTTTGATGGCTTTGATCAAACCGGTTTCAGGAATATGTGGCCCGCGACAGAGATCGGTAAAAGAACCCTGCGAGTAAAAAGTGATTTCACCATCGTTCAGGTTCTGCAACAGGTCCAGTTTGTATTCATCCCCTTTCTCTTCAAAATAGGCAACCGCTTCGGCCTTCGGCATTTCCTTGCGGATATATCGGTTGCCCTGTTTGGCCAATTCGTTCATTTTTTTCTCAAGCACCAGCAGATCGTCTTCCGTCATTTTACGGTCGCCGAGATCCATATCATAATAAAAGCCTTTGTCCAAGGCAGGTCCAACCCAGAATTTCACACCGGGATACAACTGTTCTACCGCTTCTGCCATCAGGTGGGCAGAAGAGTGCCAGAAGGTGTTCTGTCCTTCTGCGTCGTTCCAGGTTAATAATTTCAGTGAAGTGTCGGTAGTAATGGGTCTGGTAGCGTCCCATACCTGACCATTCACACTTGCGGCCAATACTTTCTTAGCAAGGCCTTCGCTGATCGACTTAGCGATATCCAAAGCAGTAACACCACTTTCGTATTGTCTTACTGCGCCATCCGGGAAACTGATACTGATCATATTCTTGTAAATCAACCTCTTTTTTAGAAATGCAAAAGTAAAGAATAAACAGCACCCAAAACGGGGCAAGCCGGTTTTGGCCCGAAAAACCTTAACGCTTCTTTAGTAAGGGTTACTATATTGCAAGCGTAGATTTGTTATATGAGATTGAATTTGACCCTTTTCTTTCTTTTACTGCTCAGTTTTACCGCCCAGGCCCAGAAAATGACCGGGATCTGGCGTGGTTATTTCAGTTCTTCGAGCGGTATTTACCGGGAGGGGTTCAAGGAAGAGACCTATAAATATGAGATTCAGCTGGATCAGCAATCCAATAACAGTGTAAAAGGGGTTACTTACTCCTACAAAACCACGGTTTTTTACGGAAAAGCGGAGCTGAACGGGATCTACACCCCTACTTCCAAAAGTATTATTATCAAAGAAACCAGGCTGGTTGACCTTAAGATCGGCGATAAAAGTGAGCCCTGCCTGATGACCTGTTACCTGGATTATTCCCGCATTGGCAGGCTGGAAGTGTTATCGGGAACCTTTATTTCTACCAATGTTAAAGACAAGGGAGATTGCGGTAGCGGCCGTGTGTACCTGGAAAAAGTGGTTGAATCTGATTTTAAAAAGGAAGATTTTTTGCTGAAGAATAAGAAACCTGCCGATACCAGTAAAACCCTTTCGGGACTGCTTGCCCAAAAAGCCCCCAAACCAACCACTAAACAGCCTGCCAACGGTAAACCGAAAACTGTTATTGCGAAAGTGGTTCCCAAACAACCCATTGGTAAAACTCCAGTTAAACCCGGCACAAAAAAAACAGTGATTCCTGCCAAACCTTTGGTGAAAACGCAAACTGCACCCGTTAAAAAGCCGGCTACCAGAACAGTGATTCCGGCCGACAAACCCGCAACTACTGCAAAACCGGCAGACAGAATTCCGGAGCAACTGATCAATGTACAAAAAGCGGAAGCGGTTACTACGCCTAAGCCTGAGAACAGGGAACGGAAAATGCCGATCCCGAAAGTATTGGTTGAGCGGGAAAACAAACTGGTGAAATCCATTACCACCTCTGAAGAAGACATACAGATCGATATTTACGATAATGGAACCATTGATAATGATACCATCTCATTATACCACAATAATGAATTAGTAATCAGTAATGGCAAGCTGAATACAAAGCCCTTTAAGTTGAAGATCAGGAATAATAAAACAGATAATCGGCATGAACTGGTGATGGTAGCTGAAAACCTGGGAGAAATTCCTCCCAATACCGCCCTGATGGTGATCACTGCCGGTAAAGAACGGTATGAAGTGTTCCTCAGTTCTGATGAGCAACGTAATGCCAAAGTGATCATTAATTATGTTCCCAAGGAATAACCGCAACGCCCCCTTATAAACGAAAATTCCAGGTTACAGAAGGCAGAATAGGAAACAAGGAAACTTGTTTGGCCGTTACTTTCAAGGTACCAGCTGTGGCTGTTCCTTCCTGGTCGTAATAAATGAAATAGGGATTCATGCGGCTATACAGGTTATAAATGCTGAACACCCAGCTACTGCTGTATTTGCGGACCTTTTTAGGCTTGGGGGTGTAGGTAGCTGAAACATCCATGCGGTGATAGGATTTCATTCGATAGGCGTTGATGCGGCTGAATTCCTGTGTAAGCACACCTGAAACAAAATAAAACCGCTCGGGCAAAGACGTTGCATTTCCCGTTCCGTACGTAAATACAGATCCCAGTTTCCATTTCGGGTTGAGTTCATAACTGGCCACTATTGACAGGTCATGGCGGCGATCGTAGCGGCTGGGATATTTGAGTCCATCATTCAGATCGGGGAATTTGCGCCAGGTCCAGCTGAGGGTATACCCTACCCAACCGGTCAATCTTCCCTTCAGTTTGTTCACAAAAAACTCTGCCCCATAACTCCAGCCCTTTCCAAACACAAATTCTTCTTCAGGATCTTTTAGGGAAGGTGTATATCCTTCGCGGTATTCGATCTGGTTTTCCATGGTTTTGTAATAGGCTTCTACAGAAGTTTCAAACATCCCCTCAGCGAAGTTTTTAAAGTAACCGGCTGCATACTGCCAGCTGACCTGCGGTTTTACGCGGATAGTACTGGGCACCCAAAGATCGGTAGGCAGTGTAGAACCCGCGTTGGTAACCAGGTGTATATATTGCAAATTACGCGTAACGGCAAATTTGAGAGACTCATTCTGGTTGATCGTATACCTTAGGGTAGCCCGGGGTTCAATGCCACCATAGGTTTTTACATTCTGTCCGCGTCCGAATACGGTGCTGTCCTGTTTGTTACCGAAAGCATCCCGCTGGTACAAAGTGTATCGTCCCACCTGTTGAAACATGCTGTAACGCAGTCCCACATTCAATTTCAGTGCAGAAGTAATTTCCCAGTCGTCCTGTACATAGGCCGACATTTCATTAGCGAATTTTTTAGAAGAATTATTCGGTGCAAATACCACACTGTCCTGGTTGCCGCTGAGAATATTCGGCAGAAAAGTATGGTAGGTATATTGTACCCCGAACCGGATCTTATGTTCGGGTACGGGATAAAAATCCACATCGGTTTTGGCAGTAAGATCACGGATGCCGGAGGAAAGGTTGATATTGAAATTATTCTGTCTGCCATCCAGTGCAAAACGGTAATCGTTATACACGAGTGTGGTATTGGCAAATAGTTGTTTGTTAAAAACATGGTTCCAGCGCAGTGTGGCTGTAGAATTACCCCAGGGGATGGTTGTGCTGAAGGAACGTTTGGTATTATTAAAGTTGAATTTATCCCTCCCGAAATAACCACTCAGAAACAGCTTATCTTTTTCTGAGAACTGGTAATTCATTTTGGCATTCAGGTCATAGAAATAATAACCGGAACCGTAATATTCGCTGGTTTTGCTGATCATGGGTTTGGCCAGTGCATCGATATAGGTTCTGCGGGCAGAGATCATATAAGAGGCTTTGTTCTTTTTCAGTGGCCCCTGGATTGAAAAACGGGAAGCGATCAGACCTATACCGGCATCTACCTGTGTTTTGTGCTGGTTACCTTCTTTCATGGCGATATCTACCACCGACGAAAGTCGCCCGCCATATTGCGCCGGCATTCCACCCTTGATCAGGGTTACATTTTTAATGGCGTCTGAATTGAACACGGAAAAGAATCCAAAGAGGTGGCCGGTATTATACACCACCGCATCATCGAGCAGTATCAGGTTCTGGTCAGGTCCGCCGCCCCGTACATAAAAACCGGCATTGCCCTCGCCGGCATTACGAACCCCCGGCAATAATTGCAGGGTTTTCAGGATATCCACTTCTCCTAAAAAAGCAGGTAAAGCTTTGGCCGTATTGATACTCAGTTCAAATTTGCCCATTTGGGCAGTCTTGATATTATTGTCCCTCCGCCTGCCATAAACCGTTACGTTATTGATCTGCGCTGAATTGGGTACGAGCAAAATATTCTGCTGCCGATTATCATCGAGGGTCAGTTCAAATTCTTTGGTCTGGTAGCCGACAAAAGAACAGGCAAGAATGAGTTTTCCTTTTTTAACGGTGATCGAGTAAAAACCATACTGGTTACTCAGCACCGTTTTGCTTTCTGGCCGGATACTGAGACTGGCCCCGATCAGGGTTTCGCCGCTGAGCGAATCTTTGATATAACCATTCAGGGTAAATTTATCCTGCGCAACTGCTGTAATACCGGTTAAACAGGTAACCCACAAAATCAATAATTTCCGCATAGTAGTCTTCTTCCAACAAAAAAGGAACAGTAAAGTTGCCCCCCTGCCCTTGTTCATTCTGTTATCATTTGTGCCGCATGTCAATAGTATCCTTCAGTTCTCCGCAGTTGAGCATTTTTTTAGGAATAAAAGGATTCCGGACTTCAACGCTGTTACTTAACCAGGTAGCACCCTGGTCGCTGAAAGCTTCTGCGCAATAGAAATGATAGATCACCTGTCCGTCGTAGTGTACTGTGCGGATCAGGTCGTACAACTGCTCTCCCACCAGTTGAAAAGACCTGCGCTGTTCAGTGATCCTGGGCTCGCCCAGCAATCCTTTCAGCTCTGCAGCAATCCCCATGGAATAAGTTCTGGCAGTAGCAATTACATTGGTATCTGCCTTTAATTCATCCAGTTTCAGGCTGTCTGTGGCCAGCAGCATCCGGCGCGAAGCCTGAACGATACCGGAGTCTTTTTCAGCGATAAACTGCTCTTTTAAAGCATAATACCCGTTCAGCACTTCCCCAAACGACTGATTAAACGCTTCAGAATTAGCACTTTGGGCCAGCGCCGTTTGGGCCGATGCCGTATTTGCCGGGGTTTTTGCTTCCTGGTCGCCGTTTTTACAGGACGCCAGTAAAAGCAGGCCAAAAAAGAGCAGATAGGTCCGCATAAGGAAAAATTTAGTCCCCAAATTTAAAGCAAATAGAATTGGGAGCTGTTTGCATTTACCTTTGCGCACTTAAATACTTGTTAAGAGATGTTGATAGGATTCCAGAATGTTACGTTTGAGTTTGGTGCAAGGGTGATTGTTGAAGATGCTACCTGGCATATACAGCCCGGTGACCGGATTGGCCTGATCGGGTACAATGGTACCGGAAAATCCACTTTGCTGAAAGTGCTGGTGGGTGAATATACTCCCTCTAAAGGAACCGTAGAGAAGAGCAGGGAAACCACAATTGGCTACCTGCACCAGGATCTGCTGAGCTTCGATACCAACGATAATATTACCGAAGTGGCCCTAAGTGCTTTTGAAAGGGTACGTGAACTGGAGAAAGAGATCGAGAAACTGGGGCACGAACTGGAGCAGGATTCTGAGAACGAAGCCCTCCTGATCCGTTATACCGATGCCCTGCATGAACTGGATGTACTGGATGGTTATAATATTCACCATAAAGCGGAAGAAGTACTGCATGGACTGGGTTTCAGCAACGAAGACCTCGTTAGGCCGTACAAAGAGTTTAGTGGAGGCTGGCGCATGCGGGTGTTGCTGGCCAAAATGATTCTGCAGCAGCCGGATGTATTGTTGATGGATGAACCTACGAACCACCTTGACCTTCCCTCGATTGAATGGCTGGAGAAATACCTGCTGC
>SCVK01000248.1 GCA_004297075.1 Chitinophagaceae bacterium | reverse complement strand
ACGGGTTGTTTTTCCGTAGTAACGGTTACTATCGCGACGCTTGGTAGCTTGTCTCACATCTTTCTTGGTAGCTGAATGATTTGCCATGTATTGTTTTTTTCAGGACGGCAAAGGTAATACCTGGAAGTCAAATTTGAAAATTTAATACAAAAAAACTGAAAAAACCCTGAAAACCGGTTGATAAATCACTCGCCGGACAGGTCCAAAGTCTGATTTTCAGCGGCAGAGGACGAGCCGCAAAGCTGGGTACCAACTGATTTCGAGTTCCGGACTTTTCCGGTTTCACCCTGTTTTTTGGCTTTTTTTCTGCCTTCAATGACCGATATTTGCCCACTATTTGACCAAAAGCTGTTCAAAACCACGAAATGAAGGACTTTTCATACATAACGAACTCGCATCCTGCTTATATCGAAAGCCTGTACCAGGACTTTGTAAAAGATCCCGCCAGTGTGGATCCCGACCTGAAAAAATTCTTCGAAGGATTTGATTTTGCGGTCAGTAACGGCCTGAATACAACCATTGCCGTCCCCGCGGCGGGTGCGGCTCAGGCAGGTTCAGGTATTGACTGGATGAAGGAGATCAGGGTATACCGTCTGATACTGGGTTACCGTAACAAAGGGCATCTGCTGGCCAAAACCAACCCCATCAGGCCCAGGAGAGACCGGGGTGCCAACCTCGATCTTGCTTTCTTCGGCTTAGGGGAGGCTGATATGGACACTATTTACCAGGCCGGTAATATTCTCGGACTGGGGGCTACAACGCTGAAAAATATACTGACGCATCTTCAGCAGATTTATGCCAACCATGTAGGTATTGAATTCAAATATATCGGCGACCAGAAAAAGATCGACTGGTTAACAGAAGAAATGGAGAAAAAATTCGCCGAGCCTGTACCCCTCTCACAGAAAAAAAGAATTCTCGAGAAACTGAACCAGGGGGTATTGTTCGAGAAATTCCTGCATACAAAATATATCGGCCAGAAAAGGTTTTCACTGGAAGGGGGAGAAACCACGATTGCGGCACTGGATGCTATCATTAATATGGCAGCCAACAATGATGTACATGAAGTGGTGATTGGTATGGCACACAGAGGCCGCTTGAATATTCTCGCCAATATCATGGGTAAAACCTACGAGCAGATCTTCAGCGAGTTTGAAGGAACGGCTACCATGGACCAGACCATGGGTAGTGGAGATGTGAAATACCATATGGGATACGGCAGTGAAGTGCAAACGGCAGATGATAAAACCATGCACCTGAAACTGATGCCTAATCCTTCCCACCTCGAAGCCGTGGATCCGGTGGTGGTAGGTTTTGCGAGAGCGAAAGCCGATGTATTGTATCAGAGTGATTTTGATAAAATTTTGCCCATCCTGATTCACGGAGATGCCTCTGTGGCTGGACAGGGAATTGTATATGAAGTTTTGCAGATGAGTAATCTGCGTGGGTATTATACCGGCGGTACCATACACTTTGTGATCAATAACCAGATTGGCTTTACCACTGATTTTGATGATGCAAGAAGTGCGGATTACTGTACCTCGGTAGCTGCCATGGTGCAGGCGCCCGTATTGCACGTGAATGGAGATGATGCAGAAGCCGTGGTAAAATGTGCAGAGATCGCTACCCGCTTTCGCCAGGAATTTAACAGCGATATTTTCATCGACATGGTTTGTTACCGCAAACACGGGCACAATGAAGGCGATGATCCCAAATACACCCAGCCGCAGTTATATGCACTGATAGATAAACACCATAATCCAAGAGAGAGTTATACCAACTTCCTGATCGAAAACGGCGAAGCGGATGCAAGAGAATTGGCTAAAGAAATGGAGAAAAAATTCTGGGCCGATCTGCAGGAGCGTTTGGATGAGGTAAAACAAAACCCATTACCGTACCACTACCAGCAACCGGAACTGGCCTGGAAAAGTTTGCGTAAGGCCAAACCGGAAGACTTCGAATCTTCTCCCTCAACTGCTATTGGTGAAGAAGAAGCGTTTAACCTCTTTCATAGCCTGATGAAATGGCCCGAAGGTTTTCAGCCATTGAAAAAAGTAGAAAAATTATTACAGGACAAGATCAAAATACTGGAAGCTGAACAGAAAGTAGACTGGGCCACCGCCGAATTGATGGCCTATGGTTCTATTCTGCTGGATGGCAATATCGTTCGTATGAGCGGCCAGGATGTACAACGTGGCACTTTCAGCCACCGCCATGCCATTCTCCGCGATGAGAACACCAATAAAGGCTATAACAGGCTGAACCATTTTCGCGAGAACCAGGAGAAATTCCGGATCTATAATTCCTTATTAAGTGAGTACGGAGTACTGGGTTTTGAATATGGGTATGCCTTGGCTAACCCCAATGCCCTGGTGATCTGGGAAGCGCAGTTTGGTGATTTCTCCAATGGCGCGCAGACCATGATAGACCAGTTCATTGCAGCAGGCGAACAGAAATGGCAGCGCCAGAACGGAATGGTGATGTTATTGCCACACGGTTACGAAGGCCAGGGTCCCGAGCATAGCAGTGCGCGCATGGAAAGATTTTTGCAGATGTGTGCGGAGTTCAATATTGTGATCACGAATATCACTACCGCCGCCAACCTGTTTCATGCTTTACGGCGCCAGCTAACCTGGAGCTTCCGCAAACCACTGATCAATTTCTCTCCCAAAGCCAACCTGCGTAATCCGGTTACTTTCAGTCATATCAGCGAATTCACCAGGGGTGGATTTAAAGAACTGATCGACGACAGTTTTGTAACAGATGCTGCAGACGTTAAAAAAGTATTGCTCTGTACCGGTAAACTCTATTTTGAACTGGCCGAAAAGCAGGCAAAAGAAAACCGGAAAGATATCGCCATTGTACGACTGGAGCAGGTATACCCGCTGCCACAGAAACAGCTGGACGTACTGCATAGAAAATACAGCAAAGCCACCTGGTTCTGGGTACAGGAAGAACCGCTGAACATGGGTGCTGCCTCTTTTCTGCAGATGAACCTGAAGTCGATCAACTTTGGCGTCATCAGCCGTAATGCCAGCGCTTCTACTGCCACCGGTTATCATAAAGTGCATGTGCAGGAGCAGTTGGAGATTATTGAGACAGCTTTTAATATTTAATGAGTAATTAGTAATGATTGTTCTGTGACGGACAACAAAATATAAACTGAAATAATTTTTTATGATCGATATAAAAGTGCCCACCATTGGCGAATCCATCAGTGAAGTAACCCTTTTGAAGTGGACCAAAAAAGAAGGGGAGTGGGTAGAGCGAGATGAAGTGATAGCTGAACTGGAAAGTGAGAAAGCCACTTTTGAAGTGAATGCAGAAAAAGCCGGTATCCTGAAACCACTGGCCAAAGAAGGTGATACTTTAACTATTGGGGATGTGCTGGCACAGATAGATGAAACTGCAGCCAAACCCGAAGGAGCTCCTGCCAAAGAAGCTGCACCGGTAACCAATACCCCGAAACCCGTAACCAACGAGGCTCCGGTTACAGCAGTGCCTAACGATATTAAAGCCACACCGGTGGCTTCTGCCATCATTGCAGATAAAAAAGTAGATGCCGCTTCTATCAAAGCTTCCGGTACCGGTGGAAAAATCATGAAACAGGATGTGCTGGAAGCGCTGAATAACCCCGGCAAAAAAGCTTTCGCCGGCAATGAATTATTTACCCGCGTGGTGCGCCAGGAAAAAATGAGCAGCCTGCGCAGAACCATCAGTCGCCGCCTGGTAGAAGCCAAAAATACCACCGCCATGCTTACCACTTTTAATGAAGTGGATATGACGCGTATCATGGATGTGCGTAAGCAATACAAAGACAAGTTCAAAGAACGGCATGGTGTAAACCTCGGTTTCATGAGCTTTTTTGCCAAAGCCTGCGCCATTGCGCTGGGCGAATGGCCTTCTGTAAATGCTTACATTGATGGCGATAATATTGTGTATCACGATTATGCGGATATCAGCATTGCGGTAAGTACCCCACGTGGGCTCACCGTACCGGTAATGCGGAATGTAGAAAGTCTGGGAATGGCTGATATAGAAAAGAAAGTGGTAGAACTGGCCAGTAAGGCAAGAGACAGCAAACTGACTGCCGAAGACCTGCAGGGAGGAACTTTCACTATCACCAATGGTGGTGTGTTTGGCAGTTTAATGAGTACGCCGATCATCAATATCCCGCAGAGTGCTATCCTGGGTATGCATAAGATACAGGAACGCCCCATGGCTGTAAATGGCCAGGTGGTGATCCGCCCCATGATGTATCTCGCACTCAGTTACGATCACCGCATCATCGACGGAAGGGAAAGCGTGAGTTTCCTGGTACGGGTGAAGGAACTGCTGGAGAATCCTGAATTGCTGCTGATGGGTAAAGATCCTGTGAAAACATTACTCGAAGTATAACCCGCCTCCCGCCTGTAGGGCGGTTAAGTGGGCATCTCTTATATTTGAGCCTGTTGCCGGATGGTAACAGGCTTTTCTTTTAAGAACAGGTATGCGTTATCAGTCCTATTTTAATACAGCAGTCTCGCTGATCCGTTTGTATGATGGAACGGTGCCGCTGGTTCATTTTCTGAAAAAGTATTTTTCGGAGCATAAAAAACATGGCTCACGCGACAGGAAACTGATCACACATCTCTGTTATGGCTATTACCGAATCGGTCATGCGCTTACAAACTTGGATGTGGAAGAACGTCTTCGGATTTCGATTTTTCTTTGTAATGAAACAGCTGGTGATTGGGCAGGTTTATTTGATGAGCCATGGTTGACTGTCTGGACCACCTCTTTACCGGAAAAGATCAACTGGCTGCAAAAGCAATATCCCGGATTTACCGTAGCCTCTATTTTTCCGTGGGTAGAAGAATTAAGTGAGGGAATAGAACCGGAAACATTTATCCTCTCTCATCTTACTCAGCCTGATCTGTTCCTTCGCATCCGTCCGGGAAAAGAGAAACAGGTACTGGCCAAACTGACTAACCAGCAGATCGCTTTCTCTCAGCCACAAACCAACTGCCTCGCGTTAGCCAATACCACTAAAATAGATAGTGTGCTGGATATTGATCAGGAAGTGGTGATCCAGGATTTCAGCTCCCAACAGATAGCCCGCTTCTTTACACTCACTACTCGCCACTCACCACTCACCCTATGGGATTGCTGCGCCGCCAGCGGCGGAAAATCTTTGTTAGCCGTTGATTCATTGCCCAATATCGAACTCACCGTATCCGATATCCGCCCAAGCATTCTCAGAAACCTGAAAGAAAGATTTGAACGGGCAGGGATCAAAAAGTATCAATCCTTCGTAGCGGACCTCGCCCACTCCCCACTTACTACTCCCCACTCACCATATCATCTCGTTCTCTGCGATGCACCCTGCAGTGGCAGTGGTACCTGGGGACGTACGCCCGAGCAGCTGTATTTCTTCACGAAAGAGAAAATAGCGGAATATGCGGCTTTGCAGAATAAGATCATCGGTCATGTAACACCCCATGTGGCAAAAGGTGGGTATCTTTTATACATTACCTGTTCCGCGTTCAAAAAGGAAAACGAAGAACAGGTGCAGGCTGTTCTTGGATCAGGTGAATTTGAACTGGTGAAAATGGAAATACTGAAAGGGTATGATAGAAAAGCGGATTCTATGTTTGCTGGTTTGTTGAGGAGGAGGGGTGATAGGTAAATAAAGTAAATAAAGTAAATAAAGTAAATAAAGTAAATGGTAAATAGTAAAGAGATAAAACAGGTGTGGTAACTTCTTTACCTGCTTTATCCCTTTCATGAGATACCGTAAATGTTATCCCAAGATCAGCTCTCCGCGCTGGATGATGCCTCCGCCGATCACATCATTGCCTTCGTAAAAAACGGCACTTTGGCCGGGGGCGATACCTTTTACGTTTTCGTAGAAGCGTGCGCGGATGCCGTTGTTGGTGGTGTATAAATTACTGAGTGCACCTTTGTCTTTGTAACGGATTTTGGTAATGGCTTCCATACCATCGGTGATGCCATCGTATTTGATCCAGTTGATCTTGCCGATCTGCATATCATTCTGCTCCAGGTCGCTTTCATCGCCCAACACAACGGTATTGTTTTCCGGGTCAATGGCAGTTACATATACCGGATGTCCCATCGCAATTTCCAGTCCTTTGCGTTGCCCGATGGTATAAAAAGGATAACCCTTGTGTTTGCCGAGTTTTTTACCGGTTTTGTCAACAAACCAGCCACCGTTCACTCTTTCTTCCAGTCCCGCTACCCGGTTTTTCAGAAAACCGCGGTAATCGTTATCGGGTACAAAACAGATCTCGTAACTCTCGCTTTTTTTAGCGAGTTCCGGATAACCCAGATCCACGGCCATCTGGCGGATCTCTGATTTACGGTAACCACCCAGGGGCAGAATGGTACGGCTTAGCAGTTGCTGGTCCAGTCCCCAGAGCACATAACTCTGGTCCTTGGTTTCATCTAATCCTTTACTGATCACATAACGCCCATTATCATGCTGGCGGATCAAACCATAATGTCCGGTGGCGATGAATTCGCAATCCAGTGCATCGGCTCTTTTTAACAAGGCCCGCCATTTGATATGCGTGTTACACATCACACATGGGTTGGGCGTACGGCCGGCGAGGTATTCATCTACAAAATTCTCGATCACAAAATCGCCGAACTCTTCCCGGATATCCAGGATAAAATGCGGGAAGCCGTGATGAACAGCCGCCTGCCTCGCATCATTAAAAGAATCAATATTACAACAGCCGGTTTCCTTGGAACTGGTTCCGCTGCTGGCATAGTCCCATGTTTTCATGGTAATACCCACCACTTCATACCCTTCGTTATGTAACATCAGGGCCACCACGGTACTGTCTATACCGCCGCTCATAGCCACCAAAACCTTTCCTTTACGGCTCATATACTGTGTTTTCATCCCGCCATGCGGGAAAGCGTGAACCTGCAAATTTAAAACAAGTATCCGTAAGAACCGGGTTCAATGGGGCTATTGGTATTTCGAAAGCGGAAAAAATAACAATGAATGATGAAAAATAATATATAAATTCAAATCCACAAATCACTTGTATGAAACAGTTCCTGTTGGTTTTCATGGCCTTTCTTCTATCAGCCAAACTGTTAGCACAGCTTCCGGCCAATACCCCCGGCACTCCGGTTCAGCTCAAACTGGAGGAGATGGTGATCAAAGATTCCGGCGGAACCATCTATCCTGCAGAACTGGCCAGGCGTTTGTTGGGCACGGGGAAATATATCCTGCGTATGTCGAAAGATAGGACAACTGCTTTTTTGGCAATGTTGTCAGATGCCGAGATAGAAAAGAGGAATGCTTCTCTTCCCAAGCCCGCCGAGAGTAAATTCTTCAAAACAGGTCAAAAGATCGCTTCCTTCAGTGAGCGGGATATGAAGGGAAATAAGTTTTCGCTGAAAGAACTGGCAGGAAAAGTGGTGGTTTTGAATTTCTGGTTCATCAATTGTCCACCCTGCCGCATGGAAATACCCCAGTTGAATGAACTGGTAGTCAATTACCAGCAAAATCCGGATGTCGTATTTATTGCAGTGGCGCTGGATGAGAGATATGATATCCAGGAATTTCTGAAAACCAATCCCTTTCGGTACAATATCATTGATGGTGGGCGATATATAGCTTCAAAATATAATATCAATCTGTATCCCACACACCTGGTGCTGGATAAAGAAGGGAAAGCTGTTTTTCACAGTTCAGGATACAGTATGGGTATGGTTCCGTGGATCAAAAAATCGATCGATGCCTCCCTGGCGGGAACAATCCTGCCGTAAAGCTGTTGGCCCTGATGAGTTTACCCCAAGTTATACAGTGAAAATAAAACCGATTATGCGGTAAATACGCATTTTCTGTATTTTCAATTTTTGGATATTTACAAAAACAACCCTATTATGATAAAGCTTCAGGTCATCGGCAACTTAGGAAAAGATGCCATTGTGAACAATGTAAACGGAAAAAACGTGATCAACTTCACGGTTGCCCACACAGAAAAATACAAAGATGCACAGGGTAACCAGAAAGACAGGACCAC
>SCVK01000032.1 GCA_004297075.1 Chitinophagaceae bacterium | reverse complement strand
TAAATCAGAATCCCATCCTTTGAAAGGAACTACCTTCTTTCCTTTCACTTTGGCGAAATCCTCAACGAGTTTCTTTTCTATTTTATCGGCACCAAAAGTGATGGCATCAGCAAAACTGGCCCCACCCCGGAACATAGCCGTATTATTACCTTCTTTAAATGCTTCCAGGTCCTTATCCTTTATGTTGCTGTTGATAATCGCCTTCTGCACAAAATCAGCCCCCAGTTTCTCTTTGAACGTATTCTGACCAATGGTAAAAATTACTTTGCTGTTACCAAATACCGGCTCTTTTTTATAGGCCGTTTTGATATAGGCAGGGATCAACCCGGTCATCCAGCCACTGCAATGGATCAGGTCCGGCGGCCATCCAAACTTCTTCACGGTTTCAAGGGCACCTTTGCAGAAAAAAACGGTACGGAGGATATTGTCATCGAACCAGGCCTCTTCATCATCGTGAAAAATCTGTTTCCGCTTGAAAAAGTCTTCATTCTCCAGAAAATATACCTGCAAACGGGCATTGGGCAAAGAAGCCACTTTGATCTGTAATGGGTAATCATCATTATCTACCGATACATTGATCCCGGAAAGCCTCACCACTTCATGCAGCCGGTGTCTCCTTTCATTGATCACCCCAAAGCGTGGCATAATGCACCTCACTTCCAAACCACTGTCATTGCTTTTGATAGCCAGCTTATTGATCACCTCCGCAAACTCGGTGAGTTCGAGGTAAGGCGACATTTCAGTAGCAATGAATAAAATTCTTTTCTTTGTTGACATTAGTATGCGAATTTTAGCACGATGCTGGAAAAAACAGTTGGCAAAGGTACATAAAATGCACCGAAAACCAACGCAAATCCGGCTTTTGCCCAAACTCAACCCAAATGATCCTGTTAAAAACGGCCACCGACCTCTCCTTTTTTCTATCTGCCAAAAAAGCCCAGGGCCTGCAAACAGGCTTTGTGCCAACCATGGGGGCATTACATGAGGGACACCTGCGCTTAGTAGAACATAGTAAAAAAAATAACAATATAACAGTTGTCAGTATATTTGTTAATCCTACCCAGTTCAACGACCCCCAGGACTTTACCCGCTACCCGGTAACCCTTGAAAACGATATCTATCTGCTCGAAAAAACGGGTTGTGATATCCTGTTCCTGCCATCAGTACCGGAGATCTACCCTTCGGGGATGCAGTTAACCCAACCCTATGATCTGGGTTACCTGGAAACCCTGCTCGAAGGAAAATACCGCCCCGGGCATTTTCAGGGTGTATGCCAGGTAGTTCACCGGTTACTGGAACTGGTACAACCCGCCAACCTGTACCTTGGACAAAAAGATTACCAGCAATGTATGGTGATCCGTCAACTGATTCATTTAACTGCTTTACCGGTTCAACTGGAGATCGTACCCACGAAACGGGAGCCATCCGGCCTTGCAATGAGCAGCCGAAACCTGCGTTTATCTGAAAACGAAAAAAAAGCAGCGGCTGTTATTTACCAGTGCTTGGTAACCATTCAGGCGGGACTCAAGCCAGGCAGTCTTGACAGTTTGGTTACAGAAGCCACAGCCGCCATACTGGCCGCAGGTTTTGATAAGATCGACTATGTTTCGATCGCTGATGCAGCCACTCTATTGCCGGTAACAGCGTGGGACGGGCAAAGCAAACTGGTAGCACTGGTGGCAGCCTTCATTAGTGGGGTGAGGCTGATTGATAATCTGACGCTTAATTAATGCAGAGTACTTCTTCCGGCTGCCGCCCAAACGGGAAAAGGATTTATTAAAATTGCTTGCTTAACTTGCCGTTGAATGTTCCGCTATGAAAAAACGATTGTTATTTGTGCTGCAATACCTGTTATTTCTGGGACTGGGCGTATTTCTGGTATGGTGGAGTCTGCACCAGATACCGGACGATAAATGGGGTGAGTTTAAGCGATCGCTCGAGACAGCCAATTACTGGCTGATGTTACCGGTGTTTCTGATTCTTTCCTGCAGCCATCTGCTCCGCGCCCTCCGCTGGCGGATCCTGATGTTGCCGATGGGTTATAAACCCTCTCTATCCAATACTTTTTTTGCTGTGATGATCGGCTATCTCGCCAACCTGGCCGTTCCCAGGCTGGGCGAAGTATTAAAATGCACCATCCTTGCCAAATATGAAAAAGTACCCGCCGAAAAACTGGTAGGAACCATTGTGGCCGAAAGAGCGGTGGATGTGATCAGCCTCGGGATTGTTTTCCTGCTGGCACTCATCAGCCAGTATGATGTAGTTGGCGAATTTGCCCGGCAGCTCTTTGTGCAGGTATTTGAGACCCGGAGCGGATCGGTATCCTTTCTTAAACTCGGGATCGTACTGGCTATACTGGCCGCCATCGCTATTGCAGTGAAACACTGGTTCAATCAATTCTCCCATCTGCGCATCGTTATGCTGACCAAAAAAGTATTAAAGGGCATCTGGGAGGGATTGAACAGTATACGTTACCTCGAACAAAAAAGAAATTTTATCTTGTACAGCATAGCCATCTGGGCATTATACATTGTTGGCACCTGGGTGGGTTATCTCGCTACACAGGGCACCACAGGGCTTGGGTTGGGAGCCGCCATTTCCGGCCTCGCATTTGCCAGTATCGGTATGATCATTACACCTGGTGGCATTGGCGCCTACGCTTTCTTCCTGGCCAAAGTGCTGGAGAAAAATGAGATCCCTTTTGAAATTGGTTTTGCCAATGGTACCCTGCAATGGTTTGCCCAGTTTGCAATCGTGGTACTGGTAGGTTCCATCTGCCTGGTACTGCTGCCTTATTACAACAAAAAGAAACACCATGAAAGCCGTTAACGCCATAGAAAAAAAGATCTTCACTTTACCTCACTTACTCGCGCAACTCGCCAGCTGGCGGGTAACGGATAAAACCGTGGCTTTTACCAATGGTTGTTTTGATATCCTGCACGAGGGACATATCTCCTCCCTATCGCAGGCCGCTGCTGAAGCGGATTTCCTGGTGGTGGGCGTTAACAGCGACAGCAGCACCAAAAGACTCAAGGGACCCGACAGACCGGTTAACAATGAACATAGTCGCGCATTATTACTGGCCAGTCTGGCCATTGTAGATGCCGTTGTCATTTTTGAAGAAGACACCCCCCTGCAACTGATCAAAGCCATACAACCCGATGTATTGGTAAAAGGCGGAGATTATACCATTGAACAGATTGTAGGATCCAAAGAAGTAATAGCCAACGGAGGCCGGGTTGTTATCAACCCGATTGTGGAGGGATTTTCTACTACCGGTATTATCCGGCAGATCAAAGCATCTTTTTCATAGTATCCGGCATTCCGCTTTATCTGATAAACTTAACATTCCTGAAAAACGGTGTTTCTTATATTTGACGGGAGAGAAAACAAATACCCATTACATCATCCACCTTTCCAAATTTCTCTCCCAGCGCATGGCAAAAAAATTACTTATTCAGAGAGATATCAGTTGGCTCAGTTTTAATGCAAGGGTATTACAGGAAGCCAATGATCCGGGTGTTCCTTTAAAAGAGCGGATCCGTTTTTTGGGTATTTTTTCCAACAATATGGATGAGTTCTTCCGTGTTCGCGTGGCCACGCTGAAACGGATGCTGGAATTCAGCGAGAAACGCAGGAAGCTGAACATGCACATGGAAGAAGCCCCCCAGCAGATCCTTGACCAGATCCAGACCATTGTATTACAGCAACAGAACGAGTTTAACCGGATCTGGGCAGGTATACAGAAAGAATTGAAGAAAGCCAATATCCAGCTCGTAACAGAAAGAAAACTGACCCGCGAGCAGCAGTCGTTCGTGAAAAAATTCTTTGAAGAAGAAGTCCGCTCCAATATCATCCCGCTCATGATTGAGAGCCTGCCACAACTCCCCTACCTGCGTGATAAAAGTATTTACCTCGGTGTGGTAATGCGGAAAAAGAATTCTGCTTACCAGCAGAAATACGCCCTCATCGAAGTGCCGGCCAGGGCCATCGGCCGCTTTATACAGCTGCCTTCCAAATCGTCAGAAAAAAATATTATTCTGCTGGAAGATGTGGTACGCTATAACCTGCCGGTGATCTTCTCCTATTTCGGGTATGATCATTTTGAATCGCATGTGTTCAAGGTTACCAAAGATGCCGAGATCGATCTCGATAATGATGTTAGTACCAGTTTTGTGGAGAAGATAGAAAAGGGCCTGAAGAACCGCCGTAAGGGCAAACCCGTTCGTTTTGTATACGATAAAGAAATGGATGCCGGTTTACTCGAATACCTGATACGCCGGCTGAGCCTGAACCGGAAAAGCAATATCATTCCCGGCGGCCGCATCCACAATTTCCGGCATTTCATGGATTTCCCGGATGTGTTCAACACCAAAAGTACCCGCCGTTCCGCCTTTACTCACCCGGCGCTGCAGAGTTCGATGCGGGTAACCGATGTGATCGTTAAGAAAGATGTAATGCTGCATTTCCCCTATCATTCTTTCAATGCAGTCATAGATCTGCTGCGCGAAGCGGCCATGGATCCGGATGTGAACTCAATCAAACTAACAGCCTACCGCCTGGCATCCAATTCAAAAGTGATTAATGCACTTATCAACGCTGCCCGTAATGGTAAGGAAGTGGTGGTGATGCTGGAACTGAAAGCCCGCTTTGATGAGGAAGCCAACCTGGAATGGAAAAAAGTTCTGGAAGAAGAAGGAGTTGCCGTATTACTGGGCGTACCCAAAATGAAGATTCATGCCAAACTCTGTATCATTAAAAAAAGAAAAGGCAACAAAACCATCCAGTATGGTTTTGTAAGTACCGGTAACCTGAATGAAAAAACAGCCATTGTGTATGGAGATCATTGCCTGCTAACAGCCAACCGCAATGTGATGGCCGATATCAACCGCATTTTTCATTACCTCGAAAACTGGAAAACGGGGATCCAGCATCTGCGGATGTGTAAAACCCTGCTGGTTTGTCCAACCAATATGCGGCAGTCGCTGATGACCCTGATAGACCGCGAGATCAAAAATGCCAAAGCCGGTAAGGAAGCCGGTATCATTCTCAAAGTAAATTCCTTGAGTGATGCCACCCTGATTGCCAAACTCGGCGAAGCGGCCAGGGCGGGGGTGTCTATCCGGATGGTCATCAGAGGCATTTATTGTATGCTGCGTGATCCGAAAAAGGAAAAGGGAGAAGTGAGTGCGATCAGCATTGTAGATGAATACCTCGAACATGCCAGGGTCATCATTTTCCATAACCTGGGTAAGGAAAAAATTTATATCTCCAGTGCCGACTGGATGGTACGCAACCTAGACCACCGGGTAGAAGCTGCCATTCCCGTAACAGACCCGGCTATCTGCGCAGAATTGAAGGAGATTATCCACATTCAATTAAGAGATAACGTAAAAGCGAGAATCCTCGACAATGACTTAACCAACAACTATGTACCTTCCGCCGGTAAAAGACAGGTGCGTTCACAGATAGAAACGTACCATTACCTGCACAAGAAAAACGTAGTGAACAGTGAGGTTAGCAGCCATTGATATCGGGAGTAATGCCGCGAGGTTACTGATCACCGAAGTAAGCCTGGACCGTGAAGGCAATCCCCTGTTCAACAAACTGAACCTGGTACGTGTACCCTTACGCCTCGGTTTTGATGTGTTTGAAAAAGGGGAAATCTCCAAAGAAAAAAGGGGCATGGTATTGCAGACCATGAAAGCCTACGGGCATCTCATTAACGCGTATGGTGTAAAAAATGTGATCGCCTGCGCCACCAGCGCCATGCGCGATGCCAGTAATAGCAGCGACCTGATCCGCAAAGTGAAACTGGAAACCGGCCTGGAGATCGAGATCATCAGCGGTGATCTGGAAGCATCCCTCATTTACGAGAACCATGTGGCGGAACATATGGATACGGAACACAGTTATTTATACATTGATGTAGGTGGGGGCAGTACAGAACTTACTTTTTTTGCCGATGGCAAACTGGTATTCAAGCAATCGTTCAATATCGGCACCATCCGCTTGCTGAAAGACATGGTGGATGAAAGGAAGTGGGACGAGATGAAAGATTTCATCAAAGTAAAAACCAAAGGGTTTAAACAGATCACCGCTATCGGTACTGGTGGCAACATCAATAAAGTGTTCTCGCTGAGTAAGAAAAAAGACGGTAAACCCCTGAACCTCGAACTGCTGAAAGATTATTATAAAGAGATCGCCAGTTTTTCGCTGGAAGACAGGATCAACATCTACAAACTCCGCGAAGACCGGGCCGACGTAATTGTACCGGCCCTGCAGATCTATATCAACGTAATGCGCTGGGCAGATGCAGCGGAGATCTATGTGCCTAAAATAGGCCTGGCAGATGGATTGATCCAGCATCTTTACTACGAACTGGCGGCCAAGGGTATTACTTCGTAAACACTGTGTCCGGGTTTTGAAGCAATCTATGAGAATCCTCCAAATCTTAGTATTTTTATACCGGCATTTGAATATGTTTTATTCTAAAGCAGAGGCATATTCCCCTTTTCTGTTCCTTTAAAAACTTTTCAAATGTCTTCCCCTAAAGAGATCAAAAAAATCACCACCCACACTTTACAACAGATGAAAACCCAGGGCGCCAGGATCTCTATGATCACCGCCTATGACTATTCCTTTGCCCGCCTCTTTGATGCCGCAGGTATTGATGTGATACTCGTGGGCGATAGTGCCAGTAATGTAATGGCCGGACATGAAACCACCCTCCCCATTACACTGGACCAGATGATCTACCATGCGCAATGTGTGGTACGGGGCGTAGACCGTTGCCTGGTAGTAGTGGATCTGCCTTTTGGTTCCTATCAATCCAATCCGGATATTGCCGTAGCATCGGCCATCCGCATCATGAAAGAAGCCGGTGGTCATTCAGTGAAACTGGAAGGAGGCGAAGAAGTGATAGACAGTATCAAACGTATTGTTGCCGCAGGCATACCGGTAATGGGCCATCTCGGGCTTACGCCACAGTCCATCTACCAGTTCGGCACCTATACCGTTCGGGCCAAAGAAGAAGCGGAAGCGGAAAAGCTGACCAGGGATGCATTACTGTTGCAGGAGGCAGGCTGTTTTGCCCTTGTGCTGGAAAAAATCCCCGCGCAACTGGCTAAGAAAGTGAGCCTGCAACTGCAGATCCCTACGATTGGGATTGGGGCCGGAGGCGATTGCAACGGACAGGTATTGGTCATGCATGATATGCTCGGCATCAATAATGCTTTTAAACCCCGTTTTCTGCGCCAGTACCTGGATCTGGAAACGCAGGTAACCGGGGCGGTACAACAATATATCCGCGACGTAAAATCCCGGGATTTCCCCAACCAGCAGGAATCTTACTGAGTCCTTCACCGATAAGACCCTTATTTTCACCCATAATCTTTTACAGGCTTGGAAGGGCTGAATAGATTTGGTACAAACCTACTGCATATGAAAAAGAAGCTATTCGTGGCTATACTGCCTATGCTCTGCCTGTTAACCTCCCCGCAGGCAAAAATGACAAGTGATTCGGCGAGGATTAATCATGTTCTGGATGGTAATATCAATGAATGGAACCCGGGCAGGTTTGAAACAGATAAAGAAACGAATATACAATACGCAATAGATCATGATGCCATCAATCTCTACCTCGCCATGAAAGTAACGGATCATCAGCTGCAGATGAAAATGATGTCGCTTGGGATGGATTTGTATATGGACAACAAAGGCAGGAAAAGAGAAAGAACGGGCATCAGCTTCCCTCTCAAAAGAGAAGGCGGTGGTGGAAGAGGCGGAAGACCGGGGGGAGAGCCGGGTGAGGGTGGCAGACCAGACCCTAAAGAAATGCGGGAAAGATTGGCAGCTACCATGATTCTGCTGAAAACCTTCGGCTTTGATGATAAGGAAGATCAAAACCAGCTGATCAGTCAACCTAATAGCATCAATCTGGCATTTGATTGGGATGAAGCCAATAATTTCTACATCGAATACCTGGTACCGCTCAGTTTTCTCGGAGGACAAACTGCGCTTACCGGCAAAACACTGGGTATTGGATGGAAGATTAACGGAATGGAGTTGCAGAATGCAGGAGGACCCGTAGCTACTTCCACCCAGTTGGTAGGCGTACCTGCCGGAAGCGGCAGACCCTCTGGTGGAGGTAGCGGAAGAACCGGCGGTGCGCGCGCCGGTGGCGGAAATACCGGAGGTGGCGGTGCTAATTTCGGAAGTGTAGACAGCCGGATGAAGGATCAGAGCTTCTGGACCAAATATGTGATGAGCTTTTAAACAAGTTGATATATGCCATTGAATAACAATAAAAAACTGGTAACGCTGATTGCACACAGTGCGGCATGGCTTTGCTTTTTCACCCTCCCCTACCTGGTTTTCTTTCCCCGGCTGCGCGATTTCAGTATGAGCAATCACCAGTTGGCATCCATCATCTGTAATAATGTATTTCTGGTATTGTTTTATTACCTGAACACATTGTTATTGATCCCGCGTTTTCTGGTAAAAGAAAAATGGTTTTATTATATCCTGTCGATTGTGGTTTGTTTGATTGTATTTCTCTACGCCCCCAAACAGATTGCCTTGTTCATTGCAGAACCCGAACCCTTTAATCCCAATAACCGAGAGTTTATCCGCAACCCGGCCTTTAAAGGGAAACCAAGGTTTACCGGTTACATGCGCGGAAGAAGACCAGTGGCAGACCCATACAACACCGTTCTTTTCCTGCTGATTTTTACAGTAGGCACCTGTATCTCTGTGATTCAACGCTGGTTGCAGACAGAACAGAACCGGAAAGAAACAGAGAATGAAAAACTGAATACAGAATTGTCATTCCTGAAATCGCAGGTGAATCCGCATTTCTTTTTTAATACGCTGAATAATATTTATTCACTGGCCGTGGTCAGAAGCGAGAAAACGGCACCGGCTGTGATGAAACTATCTTCCATTATGCGATATATCCTTACAGAAACGCAGAGGGACCTGGTACCTTTACAGAACGAAGTGGAATTCACGCACAATTTTATCGATTTGCAGAAAGTAAGGTTAACGGATAAAGTAACACTCAATTTTACAACAGAGGGATCAACGGATAACCTGCTGGTGGCCCCGCTACTCTTCATTCCTTTTGTGGAGAATGCATTTAAATACGGGGTGAGTACCAAAGAGGCATCCAGCATCACCATCGAGATCAGAACGGAGGGGAACAGGATCATCTTTACAGCTGTCAATTATATTGTACCTTCAGAAAATAACCTGATGGAAAATACCGGTATCGGAATCAACAATGTAAAAAGAAGACTGGAACTGATGTACCCCGGCAAACACAAACTGACCAGTTTTGAGAAAGACAATTATTATAATGTTCACCTGGAAATTGTGACCTGATGATACACTGCATAGCCATTGATGACGAACCCCTAGCGCTGCAACTCATTAACGAGTATTGCAGTAAGATCTCCTTCCTGAAACTGGAAAAAAC
>SCVK01000247.1 GCA_004297075.1 Chitinophagaceae bacterium | reverse complement strand
CTTACCTGGTATTCCATATTGTCTGTTTTGTCAACATAAGAAATACCGGTGGCCAATCCATCCGCATTGGTAATTACCTCACGCGCCATGGCATTGGTGATCACATCCACATTACCGGTAGTTACCGCAGGTTTGATCAATACAGATGAAGAAGAAAAATCGCCATATACTTTACAGCTACGGCCACACTGCGCACAATAAAAACAGGCGCCACGCTCCTCATTGATTTTTTTGGTGAGGATCGATAAACGCGAAGGAATCACAGGTATGCCGATACCCGTAGCCGCTTTTTTGATCATCAGCTCATGCAGCCTGGGTTTGGGCGCGGGTAAAAAAATACCATCCGGATCATTCTCTAATCCTTCGTTGGAACCGAATACACCGATCAGTTTATCAATCTTATCATAATAAGGTTTTACATCTTCGTAACCAATGGGCCAGTCATCGCCCAGTCCATCGATACTTCTGCGTTTAAAATCCTTCGGACCAAAACGCAGGGAGATCCTTCCCCAGTGATTGGTACGTCCGCCAATCATTCGTGCCCGCCACCAGTCCCATTTGGCACTTCCTTCGGCCATGGTATACGGCTCTCCGTCAATTTCCCAGCCCCAGTAGCAGCCATCAAAATCGCCGAATGGTCTGAACTTGGTGCTGGCTCCTCTACGCGGAGAATCCCAGGGATTTTTGAGTTGAGAAGAGTGTTTGGCAGGATCATAATCAGGACCTGCTTCGATCAGGCAAACTTTTAAACCTGATTTGGCCAATACATAGGCAGCCATACCACCACCTGCACCGGAACCTACGATGACCGCATCGTATTTTTTGCTTTGTTTTTTGATCTGGAGATCTCCCATATAGCAATATTGATTTTGGAATTCATTGAGGGAATGAAAATAAGTTATTTCAGTTGTTACAGGAAAGGTTTTAGCGAAATGTCGAAAAAGTATCGGTAAAGGGCAAAAAAAATCTATTCCGGGTATTGAACCAGGAATCACCGATAAAACAGGGTCGTTTGTCAAAAAAGGGCCCTGAAATTTGCACCGGCCTGACAAAAGATTTACATTTCAAATAATATTAATTTATGATCTCCACCAAAAGAGCTGTTTTTGGGATGCTGGCCACCTGTTTCTTCCTACTGGCGGAACAATTGCCTGCGCAACCAACCCCGTCCGACAGCAGTACCCGTACTGCCGCGGTGGAACATGTGCGCCGTCAATACCAGCAGTTCCTATCTACAGCCGCCCCGCTCTACTCCGGCCCGCAATATGTGGAATATGATCAGCGGCTTGACCGGGGGCAGCCCTTTTTTCTATCGGCGGCATTCCAGCAGGGTTCTATCCGGTATGATCAGATCCTGTATGAAAATATTTCTTTTAAATTCGACCAGGTGCAAAGCAGGCTGGTGCTCACAGACGCTTCCGGCACTTTCAAACTAAGCCCATCAAACGAAAAGATCGATGAATTCACTATTGCGGGACATCTATTCATCAAATTAGAGAAAACGCCCAATACCCCCACCCTGCCGGGCAGCGGGTTTTATGAATTGCTGCACACTAACAGCCGTTTTTCCATCCTGAAAAAAGAAAACAAAGCCATTGAAGAGGAATTGAGAAACTGGGGCGGCGGGGCTTTCAGGAATATTGTATCCTCTGTAAATTATTATCTCAAAGAAGGCAATGCCTATCAGCCCATTGGTAAGAAAAAGCAGCTATTGGCTTATACGAAAGATAAAAAAACAGAGATCAGGCAGTTTATCCGGAAGAATAAACCCGATTTTTCAAAAGATACAGACAATGCGCTGATCAGTGTGCTGACCTATTATCAAAGCCTGACAAACTAATTTTATAAGCTCAGATACATGTTCCGTAAACAGAAACATATCCTTTTCTCCTTACTGGTAGTATTACTGTTGAACTGTTTATCTGTAAAAGCACAGACCGATACTTCGGGGCCGCTGGTAACGGGGAAGTTCAAACAGTTGCGGGTAGAAACATTTCTGTTACAACTGGAAAAAACTACAGGCTATCGGTTCTATTATACCAAAGCGGATCTGGACAGCATTCTGATCGATCTATCTGTTAAAAACGAATCACTGCACAAACTGCTGCAACTCGCTTTCAACGATACCCATCTTGTTTTTTCTGATGATGGTAACCGGCAGATCTTCATTACCAGACATACACCTATCAGTATGGCGCTGGCTGATGATTTATTTGATGATCTGCCGCGAAAGACCAAAAAACCGGTTATTACGGCCAGAAATCCTATCCAAAAAGATGCGGTAGTTACAGAACCCAAAGCTGCCAAAGCTAATCTGGAGAACAAACTCTATGTAATTGGTGAGAAACCCAAAACAGCCCTTACCCCGGGTAAAGTAACCATTGCAGGTTATCTCCACGATAGTAAAACTGGAGAACCCGTAATTGGTGCTTCCATTATGCTGGAAGGAAGCAAAACCGGTGTGATCAGCGATCAGTATGGGTATTATTCCATCACGGTACCCAAAGGACGTACAATTATCAACATACAAAGCCTGGGTGCCCTTGATACACGCCGGCAGTTAATGGTATATGGAGAGGGGCGGATGAATATTGACCTGCAACCACAGGTAATTTCCCTGAAAAATGTCACTGTTTCTGCTGAAAGAACCAGTCTCATTAAAGGCATGCAGATGGGTGTGCAGAAAATAGATATCAAAGCCATCAAACAGGTGCCCGTTGTTTTTGGAGAAGCAGATATTCTCCGCGTAGTGATGACAATGCCCGGTGTAAAAACCGTGGGCGAGGCCAGCACCGGACTCAATGTACGCGGCGGATCAGCAGACCAGAACCTGATCTTATTCAATGATGCTACCATTTTTAACCCTTCGCATTTCTTCGGGTTATTCTCGGCTTTTAATCCTGAAGTGGTGAAAGACGTGCAATTATACAAAAGCGGCATTCCCGCCAGGTATGGCGGACGGCTTTCTTCCGTACTCGAGGTCAACAGTCGCGAAGGAAATAAAAAAAATATTACCGGCTCTGCAGGGATCGGTTTGCTCACCAGCAGGATCAACGTAGAAGGGCCCCTCGCAAAAGACAGGAGTTCCTTTATTTTCGGTGCCCGCACTACTTATGCCAACTGGCTGCTGAACCTGTTACCCAATGAATATAAAAACAGCAAAGCAGCTTTTAATGATATCAATTTCAATATCACACATGAGATAGATAAAAAGAACAGTGTTTATTTTACGGGATACCTTAGCAACGACAGGTTTAATCTCAACAACGATACCACCTATCATTACGGCAACCGGAATATTTCACTCAAATGGAAACATGTATTCAATAACAAATGGTACATGATCACATCCGGCGGGTATGATGGATATTATTACGACATATCGAGTGAACGCAACCCTACCACTGCCTACAAACTTGATTTCAATATTAACCAGTATTACCTGAAAACGCATGTGAACTATTTTGCGAATGCCAGGCATACCATTGAGTTCGGAATGAATAACCTCTTGTACAAACTGAGGCCCGGAACATTTGCTCCATTGGGAAACAAGTCGCTGATAGTACCACAAAAAATGCAGACCGAGCAGGCGCTGGAAACGGCCTTGTACCTCAGCGATAAATTCACCGTAACACCCGAGCTCTCTCTGGAAGGAGCCATTCGTTATTCCGTTTTTAATTACCTGGGGGCACAAACTGTTAACCAGTACGCAGCCGGTGTTCCCAAAACCGAAACCAACCGGCTGGGAGTTATCAATTATGGCAGTGGCAGTTTCATCAAAACCTATCACGCTCCCGAGATCAGGGCTACTGCACGTTATATCATCAACCAGAATTTCTCAGTGAAAGCAGGGTTTAATACCCAGCGTCAATACATTCACATGCTTTCCAACACAGCAGCCATTGCACCTACCGATATCTGGAAGCTGAGTGATCCCAATATTAGGCCACAATCGGGCGAACAGGTATCATTGGGAATTTATCATAATTTCAAATCCAACACCATTGAAACATCTGTAGAAGTATATTACAAACGTATCAAAGATTTTCTCGACTATAAAAGTGGCGCTGTTCTTGTGCTGAATCCGCATATCGAAACAGATCTGGTAAGTACCCGCGGAAAAGCATACGGCGTAGAGTTCCTGATCAAAAAAGCAACCGGTAAATTCAATGGCTGGTTCAGCTATACCTACTCTCGCACTTTGTTACAGATGAACGACAGTACACAGGGATCTCCTATCAATAAAGGCGCTTTTTACCCTGCCAACTACGATAAACCACATGACCTTACTTTTGTAGGAAACCTCCGCATTTCGCACCGGTTCAGCATCTCGGTGAATACAACCTATAGCACCGGTCGCCCCATTACTTTGCCCATCGGCATGTTTTATTATGCAGGCGCGCAACGCACGCTTTATTCAGAGAGGAACCAGTACCGGATACCTGATTATTTCCGCGCCGATTTTTCGATGAACATAGAAGGTAACCATAAAGTGCACCAGTTGTTTCATAATTCCTTTACCATTGGCGTGTATAATCTCACGGGAAGAAAAAATCCATATTCCGTTTATTATACAACAGAAAATGCGGTTATTAACGGATATAAACTATCCATTTTCGGAACACTGATTCCTTATATCAATTATAATGTGCGGTTTTAAATGATGCGTATGAAAAAACTATTTATTGTATCACTGCTGCTAATGGCCCTTGCCTGCAGGGAAAAATACATACCACAGCTAAACGAACCCGCTACCGGATATCTCGTAGTGGAAGGCTTCATCAACAGCGGCAGTGGCCCTACGAGCATCAGCATTTCAAGAAGCACAAAAATTTCCAGTGTTGCCACTATCGTAAAAGAAACGGGGGCACTGGTACGGGTAGAGAATAAAAACAATACAACCAACTTTCCTTTAGCTGAAACAAGTCCGGGTACCTATACCCACCCACAGATCGTCCTTAATAGTGCTGAACAGTATCGTGTATACATCAGAACAGCTGGCGGAAAAGAATATATATCGGATTATTCAAACGTACGTACAACACCCGATATTGATAGTGTTTCATGGAGAAGGGAAAACGCTGGCGTACAGATCTACGCGAACACACACGACAATACCAATAGCACAAAGTTTTACCAGTTCAAATACGAAGAAACATGGGAATTCAGTTCCACATTCGCTACCATGCTCAAAGTGTATAAAGACAGGGTTGGCAATCCACACCATGTAGGCTATCGCGATTCGAGTAATCCTGTGTACGACCCGAAAGTACTCAGGTGCTGGAAAACAAATATCCCAACAAATATCCTCATCAACACAACAGAAAAACTATCAAACGATGTAGTAGCGCTTTATCCATTAACCTACATTGAACCTGCTTCCTGGAAACTGGGGATTCTGTACAGCATCAACTTAAAACAATATGCCATCAGCCGGCAGGCATTCCGTTTTCTGGAGCAGATGCGGAAAAACACAGAACAACTGGGTTCCATTTTTGACGCCCAACCTTCTGATAACAATGGCAACCTGCACTGCATCACCCATCCGGATGAACCGGTAATTGGTTTTATTGAAGTTTCAGAAGAAAAACAAAAACGCATTTTTATCAGTGCAGCCCAGGTACCCGGCTGGAATTATGACAGTAAATGTTTACCAGAGGTAATGGTCAAAAATATTCCGGATACTATCGCAGTAACAGCCGGAACCCCTACACGCGTTGCCAGAGGAGGTATGACCGGTCTTGATTATGTTTATTTTGCCAGCGATGTCTGTGTTGACTGTACGATAAGAGGCGTTAATGCCAAACCCATATTCTGGCCCTGAAAAATAGTATACTGTATCCATGAAACGCATTGCTGAAATAAATATAAAACCCTGCTTCTTTTTTGTTGTGGCACTGCTGTTGGTTGTAGCTGCTAACGCACAAATCAGTACAGAAAAGCTGAGCTGGCATTTTTCACGCTATTCGGAAAAAAGTTTACAGGAGAAACTCTACATGCATGTTGACAGAGGGTTCTATCTCGCAGGTGATATCATATGGTTTAAAATATATGTAACAGATGCATCCCTTCACCAACCACTTGCCATCAGCAAAGTAGCGTATGTAGAAGTGCTGAATGAAACCAATCAATCCATACTGCAGGCCAAAATATCCCTTCAGCAAGGGAGTGGAAATGGTTCTTTACAGTTACCTGTGACAATCAATTCCGGCAATTATACCATACGGGGTTATACCAACTGGATGAAAAATGCAGGGGCCGACTATTTTTTCGAAAAAAAGATCACAATCGTCAATACACAAAAAAGCAGGGAGCTATTTTCTGCCGCTACGGCCTCTAACACTGCTCCTGATATCCGTTTCTTTCCGGAAGGTGGTAATTTGGTAACGGGTATCAGCTCGCGGATCGCCTGTAAAGTGCAGGGGGCCGATGGCAAGGGTATGGAGTATACAGGTCTGATTGTAGACGAAAAGAACGATAGTATCAGCGGCATTCAGTCGTACCGATTCGGAATGGGGAGTTTTGATTTTACACCTGTTACCGGCCACCGCTATAAAGCCATCATCAAAACCGGATCAGCTACCTACACCCGCGACCTTCCGGAAATATTTGCCCGGGGATATGTAATGCGTTTACAGGCCAATGGCAATGCAACTATCAACATTACGGCACAAACCAATCTCTCAGATACCGGCACAGTGCTACTGCTTCTGCATACACGCCAGTCGTTAAAAAAAGTATGGCAGGGCAAACTGCAGCAGGGTAAAGCAATATTTGCTGTAGACCCGGCCTTACTGGGAGAAGGTATTTCTCATTTTACGCTGTTCAATAGTGCCGGGCAACCGCTCTGTGAAAGATTGTATTTTACTTACCCGAAACAAAAACTATCAATTGACCTAAAAGGGATACAACCTGCTTATAACACCCGTTCTGCCGTAGACATGCAGGTAGAAACCGCTATGCAGAACCGGAAAGAGAACAACACCGATCTCTCTATAGCCGTTTACCGGCTGGATGAATGGCAGCAACCGGATGAAAGCAATATCCAGACCTTTCTCTGGTTACAGTCAGATCTGCGCGGAACCATTGAATCACCCGCTTTTTATTTTAACGGTTCCAGAGAAGAGACCCTGCCGGCCATGGATAACCTGATGCTGACACATGGCTGGCGCAGATTTAAGTGGGATGATATTCTTCAGGAAAGGGATCCGGTATCCGCTTTCCCACCAGAGCTCAATGGGCATATCATTACCGGTAAAGCAGTGAGCCCCATCACCGGCAAACCACTGGAAAATATTGAAACCTATATTTCTGTTCCGGGCCTGAATACCAACTTCAAAACTTATATCAGCGATACGGCCGGAAAACTAAAGTTCGATTTCAAGTATATGAAGGGTTCTTCAGAGATCATTGTACAAACCAATCCTACCGTAGACTCCCTCTCCAGAATAGAACTCAATAATCCTTTTGCCGAACAATTTTCGGGGAATACAACACCCCCGTTTTACCTGTCTTCAGCCAGACAAAATACCCTGCTCGATCAAAGTATCAATGTGCAGGTTCAGAACCAGTATGCGGGCACCCAGTTAAAACGTTTTCTGCCAACTGCCGATACCGCTTCTGTTTTTGAAAAACCTGATGCCGTATATATGATGGATGATTATACCCGCTTCTCTACCATCGAAGAAGTACTCCGCGAATATGTAAACCTGATGGATGTGCAGAAAATAAAAGGGAAATTCCAGCTCCAGTTATGGAATAATTTTTTCGCACCCAGGCAAGACATGGCCAATCTTCAGTTTTTTCAATCCCCTCCGCTGATACTGGTGGATGGTGTACCTGTATTTGATATTGACAGGCTGATGAGTTACGACCCTCTCAAAATGAGAAAACTGGAAGTCTATAACCGGCGCTATTTTCTCGGCAATTCCTTTTTCTCCGGCATTCTTAACTGGACCAGCTACAAAGGCGATCTCGCCAACTTTGAACTGGATCCGCGTGCATTGGTGATAGACTATGAAGGTTTACAACTACAGCGCGAATTTTATTCGCCGGTTTACGATACTGCTAATCCGGAAAACAATTCCCACACACCAGATTTCAGAACCTTACTGTATTGGTCGCACGAAATACCTGCCGACAAGAACAATGAGCGTCATGTCCGTTTCTATACCTCCGATAAAAAGGGCAGGTATCTGACTGTTATACAGGGATTGAGTCCGCAGGGATATGGCGGTACCGCTGTGCAATATTTTGAAGTAAAATAAATAGCCCTTGCAAAGTGGGGCTTATCCTACCAGCCGAAAGTATATCCTGCAGAAATCACCAATGAACGGGTTAAGCCATCCGGTCTGCTATCCCTTACCACGAGTGGCGTTGCTACCGACAATTGCAGTGACCTGTTGTTAGCCATCAGGTATTTTACCTGCAGATTCGCATTCAGGGTAAACCCATCAGAACCGGTAATCGTTTCGCGTTTTCCCATGACATTCTCATAACTGTCTTTACCGAGGTGATAGATGCCCAGCAGATTGGGGTTGAATGTCCACTTACTACCTGCTGTAAGCGGATAACCAATACGCAGTAAGGCATCTGCTTTCCGCTCAAATAAATTGGTGCTGAGAAATCCCGGAATGGGTGAATACGCCGAAAGAAAACTATTCCTGTTGTCATTAATCAGCGGCACCTGCACAGCCGCATTGATATCCCATTTCGACAATAAAAAGGAAGCCCCCGCAATCAGGTCGTAAGTGCCCAGACTGGATTGAAACACCATCGGCAAAGAAACCCCATTGATTTTGTCGTTGGACCGGGTAAAAGGAATCTTAACCCCTGCCAGTAAAGAAATATTGGTAGTGCGGCCCTTACCAGGAACAAAACTAATGGTTGAATACAGATCGCCTGCATTAAATGCATTCCCGAATGAACCATGCATATTGGCTGCAGTGAGCTTATTACTCCAGGTAAGCGTCCTGCCAATGCTTCTGTTGTATTGTATGGCTAATCCGATAACCGAAGTTTGTTCCTCGCCGATATTATAAGAAGATTCTACTGTAACCCCATTTCTTTTCAATTCTTTTCCCCAGCCGGCTTTTGCAGGGCGAAAAGTTAAAGTACAAAATCCGGCATCACTGCAACCCTGCGCATTTGTTTTTTGTTGAGAAAACAGGCCCAGAAGGGCGATCAAAATTATTTTTTTCATAGTATTTATTGTAAAGTGGCATAACCAAATAAATGATTGTATTGCTGGCAATGAATAAGTACATATCTGTATGCAGAAAAATCTACCCCGGCAGGTATCGGATATAACTGAGGGCCGCTATTACGTTGCAACGCACCCAGGTTAACGAAATTCGCAGGAGGATACTCTTTGGCCAGATACACTTTCAGATCAGGACCGGAAGAAACCGAGAAACTATCTAAGAGCAGCTGATGCCGTCCCGAATCCAGGGAAATTTTTGCCTGGCCGCTAATACTGATGCCCGACGTAGCCGTAAATACACCCCGGTAGAGAAAAGCGGGGGTGGCAGACATACCTGTTACAGGTTGTACCACCGGTGTAGTTGTTCTGACCTGAAGAGGCTGCACATCTCCCTTAAAACACGAAACCAAAAGAATACCGGGCCACAGCCCCCATAAAAAAACGCGAAAAGCAGGTGGTTTTGAGCATAACATGGCTAAGGTTTTCCCTGAAGACGTACCTGCCGTTTTTGCCTTACGGATTTGTATATAATTAACATTTCTGTGGAATCATACGGTTGGTTACAATCTGTTTGTTCCCACAAAAAAGCTTACAAACAATTCCCGAGTGTTATGTTTGTAAAGAAGAAATACAGATATCCCTTCAGTTATTCGGCCGCAGCCAGATGGCTAAAAGTATGTATTACAGCCACTCGCGGGACTAAAGTCCCGGATAAGATTCAGAATTAGCCCTCCATCCACGCGCTGAAGCGCGTGGCAATACAATTAATCTTGTCAATTTCGCAGGTGTAATAATTATTCTTGTTGACAATCATTATGTTCATTTTAATTTCATTATCTGTACATAAAGAATCAAGTTCCTTATCAAACCAGATGGCAATACTGTCTATCAATTGCCCAATTCCTAGTTGTCTAACTATTCCTATTGGTAAAATTTGAAAATTTGAAATTTTAATCATACTAAATAAAAATCCAAACCTACACACTGCATCAAAAAGCCGAGTAATATATATTTTTGCCACGCGCTTCAGCGCGTGGAATACAATTTAATAGACACACAACCGGGACTTTAGTCCCGAGTATACCGTTTTAATAGTTACCCAATCAGGTATAAATACCCTAACACTGCAGCCCAATTATTTTCTTGTTTTACAAAAAAATGCCTTTCACAAAAGTTTGTATTCATTATGTCTGGTCTACCAAAAACAGGGAACCTGTTTTAACCAACCCTTTGCGTCCCCTGCTATTCGATCATATCAGAAAAAATGCAAATCAAAAAGAGATTTTAATAGATAGGTTAAATGGCGATTTAGACCACATTCATTGTATGGTTTGGTTAAAGCCCACACAGACTATCCATGAGATAGCCAAACTACTAAAGGGCGAATCGGCTCACTGGTTCAATAACAGATCTGGAATCAACCATGTAAAATGGTATTGGCAGGATGAATACTTCGCTGTTTCAGTTAGTGAATCATTGGTGCCAACACTGAGAGCGTATATTGATAACCAGGAAATGCATCATCAAAAAAAGAGTTTCCAGAAGGAATATGAGGAGTTTCTGGAAAAATTCAAATTTAGATAAGAACCACTCGCGGGACTAAAGTC
>SCVK01000246.1 GCA_004297075.1 Chitinophagaceae bacterium | reverse complement strand
CAGGGCTGCGGTCTGCATCATATCCTGTGCTTTACCTTCTGCAAAACCTTCTTTGATGTCTAATAAAACCAGTTCATCAGCCAGTTGGGCACGGGCGATATTATCGGCACAGGTTGCACCAACGGCACCGGCACCTACAACAGTTACTTTCATAAAAAGACTATTTTGATTGAGGAATTTTTGTCGCAGCAAAGGTAGGGGTTGCAGGCATGGGAACTATGCAAAAAAAACATTAATTCCGGTTCACAAAGGCAATCAGTTCGCTGGTTTCGGGCAGGGGGGTATTTTCCGTGTCGTAGATCTTTTCCAGCAGCCCTTTTTTGTTGTAAACAGCGAGGAAGGGGGTGTATTTTACCCGGTAAAATGCGGGGATAAAATATTTCGGGTCCCGCCCGATCCGAACATTGGCCAGTTTGTCCAGACCGTAATAAGCTGCAAAACCTTTTACATCTTCCAGCGGTTTATAGGCCACAAACAGGAAAAACGTGTTTTTCAGGCTATCCATGTGCTGCACGATCTCTTTGGCTTCGTGCTGGCAATGACCGCATTCGGGCGAGAAATAGATGATGATGGTATGCGCGTACTGAGTAGGTAATTGTTCTTTGGTGTACCAGCTGCTGTCTACCAGCTGGATATTGAAAGCAGGAATGGTGGGGTCTTTTTTATAGGGTGCCACATCTTCGGTGGTGCCCTGCGCCTGTACAGTAAAACCCAGTATCAACCCTATGCAAAAAACAATCAGCTGTTTCATAAATAATACCTGCTTTATTTGGATGAATGGGGATTAGCCGCTTCCATCATCCGCATCTGTTTGGCATCCTGCAGAAACTCGGAAGCGAAAATGAAATTATTCAACAACTCATCCTTACTGAAAATGATGTCTTTATTACTGCCTTCCCATTGCTTGCGGCCCTGGTGCAGGTAAATGATATGATCGCCGATCTCCATCACACTGTTCATATCATGCGATACCACGATGGTGGTGATATTGTATTCGCGCGTAATTTCCTGGATCAGTTTATCGATCACCATCGATGTCTGCGGGTCCAGTCCCGAATTGGGCTCATCGCAGAACAGGTATTTGGGATTGAGTACAATGGCCCGGGCAATACCCACCCTTTTTTTCATACCGCCGCTGATCTCAGAAGGATAGCGTTTATGGGCATCTTTGAGGTTTACCCGGTCCAGCACTTCATCCACCCGTTTCTTTTTCTGGGCCAGGGTCCAGTTGGTGAACATATCCAGCGGAAACAAAACATTCTGTTCCACTGTCATCGAATCAAAAAGCGCCGTTCCCTGAAAAAGCATGCCGATCTGCTGGCGTAATTGTTTGCGTTCCTCGTTTTCCATGGTCAGCATTTCTACTCCACTGTAAAGAATGGAACCTTTATCGGGACGAAAAAGTCCTACCATACATTTGGTGAGTACGGTTTTGCCACTGCCACTGGTTCCAATGATCAGGTTACATTTACCGGCTTCCATTACGGCACTGATCCCTTCCAGGATCACGCGCCCGCCAAACTGTTTGTGTATGTTCTTTATTTCGATCATGCTACTGCAAGATAACTTTCTTTTTGGCCCGGAAGAGAAAGTTAGGGTAAGCGGTTTA
>SCVK01000529.1 GCA_004297075.1 Chitinophagaceae bacterium | reverse complement strand
CGCGAACAAAGCTGCCAACCTCCAGCGACCCCCAGAAGAGGAACCGTCGCGAATAATCGCGGTTAGGGTGTCATTTCGTCCTCAGCCGGAACCAACCCCTGACATACCTTAGCCGGACCTGCGGCTGCGGCATATTCTTCGCGCAGTCTGGTTACGATCGCTGCCGCCGGTTCGGCCGCCCGGACGTCGCCGACACCATGACCGGCGCTCCAGACGTCGCGCCATGCGCGTAGCGTCTCCGTTTCCGAAACCACGCTGAATGGTCCCTCCTTCACCTCCTTCGATGGCTTGAAGCCGGCTCGCTCGAGACTTGGGCGCAGCATGTTGGCGGGAATGCCGGTGACCTCGGAGGTCGTGGCGATGTCGTCCGCGCCGCTTTCGATGAGCATGTCGCGATAAGCGTCTGAGGCGAAACTCTCAGTTGCCGCGATGAACGAGGTTCCGAGCAGGCCGAAGTCCGCGCCGATCTGCTCGATCGCGCGCAAGTGGCGGCCGCGCGTCAGTCCACCGGCCACGATCAGCGGGCCGACGAAGAATTCCCGCACTTCCGACACGAATGCGAACGGGTTGAGCCAGCCCGTCTGGCCACCGGCGCCGGCGCAGAGCAGGATCAGGGCGTCTGCACCGCTCTCCGCCGCTCGTCGGGCGTGGCGAACCGAGGCGACATCGGAAAAGACCAGGCCGCCATAACCTTTGACGCGTTCTACGACGGGGGCCGGGTTGCCCACGCTCGCGATGATGATCGGCGCTTCGTATCTCGCCGCGATCGACAGGTCCGCTTCAAGCCTGGGATTGCTGTGGTGGACGATGATGTTGATCGCATAGGGGGCCATCCCTAGCTCGCCCGCCTGCGGCGCCATCTGGGCCATCCAGATCTCGAAGATGTCGGAAGAGCGCGCGTTCAGCGCCGGCAGGGATCCGATGATTCCGGCCCGGCAGCACGCCAAGGTCAGTTTCACACTGGAGACGAGGAACATCGGGCCGGCCACCGCCGGCAGCGCCAAGCGGGCTCGCAGTTCGCGGACGAGTGCCGGATTGCCCATAGCTTTGGTCAAGGCATTATCTCGATACGTGAATTATTGATTTGACTCACGGGTCTATATATATTCCAATGAGACAAATCAAGGGAGAGAGCAGTATGTCGGGTGAGGTGTTCATCGTTGGCGTAGGGATGACACCGTTCGGCCGTTGGCCCGAC
>SCVK01000528.1 GCA_004297075.1 Chitinophagaceae bacterium | reverse complement strand
CAAACGCTGCGGAATAATACCTACCGGACTACCAATCCCGATCTGTACAGGGTGGGCAGGTTTGGAGCCGGCGGAATCAATAAGAACCATTCGGTAGGGGTATCGTTTACGCGGAATTTTGAAGAATCGAACAATAGCAGGCAAAGTAACCGGCTGACTGTTAACTACAACAAGAGCGGAGGCGATAGCTGGATTACCAACCTGCGCACGCAGAACAGGATAGTTGCAGGATCAGAACAATTGGTTAAAGAAGAAGGACTACAGAACAACAATAGCAGCAACCATATGGTAGCGGTCAATTATATGAAAACCAATTCCTATAATGACAACCTGATCCTGAATGGAACAACCTCTTTTCAGGACAGGAATGAGATTTCATCCCTTCATTCCGAAACAGGGGATGCACAGGGTTTGCTACAGAGCACAAACGATCTGTTTACCCGGCAAACCAACCGCTCTGATAATCAACACCTGAACCTGAATTTCGCAAGGAATGATTTTGACCGTCCGCTTACGAACATGAACCTGTCGGCTAACCTGCAACGTTCCCATTCTTTTTCGGACAGGAATGTGATCAGTGTATTTAAATCTATGACGGTGAATAATAAGGATACTTCTTACAACCGCCGATACCTCAATAACAACCAGACTTTTAGTGCCCGTGCAACATTGCTATATGGAGGATTCAGGCGATTGCTGTTTGGCAGGTATAATCTGGGAGGTGTTGATCTTAAGCTGGAACAGGCGTTCAATTATGCCCAGGTAAACGGCAGTTCGCAGGTAAGCGATTTCGACAGTTCTGCCAAAAACTATACAGCCAATAAGAACCTGAGTAATGAGAACGACCGGAGAACGATCAGTTATGTTCCTGCCTTATTGATAACAAAATCTTTTTCAAAAAGCAGGGTATCCGGATACAAGAATATGAGTCTGCAGGCAAAATTTATGGAAGATATCAGGTCGGATAAAAATATTTCCACCATCGCCTGGCGCAACCTCGACAGGGTTTTCCGGTTTTTCAGGTATGAAGCAATGCTTAGTTTTTTCAGTTTCAGTGCCAAAAAATACAGTTACAACGCGTCTCTTAACTATAATAAGAATTTCGACTATCCCTCCATCGATGCATTATATACCATCGTGGATGATATCAATGCCTATAGCAT
>SCVK01000245.1 GCA_004297075.1 Chitinophagaceae bacterium | reverse complement strand
TGCAGCTTTTTCATGGGTAAACAGTTCCAGCCGGTGGCCCATATTAAATACCTGGTACATTTCGCGGTAATCGGCACCCGAATTTTTCTGGATGAGCTGGAAAATAGGCGGCACATCAAATAAATTGTCTTTGATAATGGCCAGCGGACGGGGCAGATATTTCATACACTTGGTCTGACCGCCCCCGCTGCAATGGATCAGGCCGTTGATATCATCAAAATGCCGGTCGAGCAGTATTTTCAGCAGTGGTGCATAGGTACGGGTGGGTGATAACAATAATTTACCTACGGATAAACTTTGTCCCTTTACATCTATCTCATCCGTCATCCGGTTGGCGCCAATGTATACCACTTCATTACTGAGCGAGGGTTCAAAGGTTTCGGGGTATTTTTCTGCGTAATATTTGGAGAGTACATCGTGCCGGGCACTGGTTAATCCGTTACTGCCCAGGCCGCTGTTATAGGTATTTTCATACGCGCACTTTCCTGAACTGCCGAACCCAACGATCACATTACCAGCTGTTATCTTATCGTTCGTTACCAGTTTATTTTTGGGCCAGCGTGCGGTCATGGTGCCGTTCACGGCAATGGTTCTCACCACATCCCCCACATCGGCTGTTTCGCCGCCCAGGTAATGAATTTTAACGCCATACGTTCTCAACCGGTCAAAAAATTCCTGGGTGCCATTGATCACCGCCTCCAATACTTCGCCCGGGATCCGTAGTTTATTGCGGTCGATGGTAGAAGAAAACAAGAGATTATCGGTTACACCCACACAAAGCAGGTCATCCAGATTCATGGCCACCGCATCTTCGGCAATGCCTTTCCATACTGATACATCACCGGTTTCTTTCCAGAAGAGATAGGCCAGGATACTTTTGGTGCCTGCTCCATCGGCGTGCATGATATTCACCCAATCCGGATCGCCGCAAAGCAGATCGGCATAGATCTTACAAAAAGCATGGGGATATAAGCCCTGGTCCAGTTTCTGGATGGCTGCATGTACTTCTTCTTTCTGGGCCGACACTCCGCGTTGTGCGTATAAAGACATTTGGCAATTTTGGTCCCACCCCGGGGGCAGGAAATTCTGGAATGGGGCAAAGGTACAGATTCGGCATAGGGGCACCAATTTCCCCCTGTCTCATTTCCAAAATTTCCCGATTTAGTCCCTTACTTTTGCGGTAATTATGCGGGTACATCGAGAATTGGCAGGGTCTTTACCGGAATTTACAAAGGCAGTGGTTACCATCGGTACATTTGATGGGGTGCACCAGGGCCACCGGAAGATCATTGCACAAATGAAGGAAGAAGCGGCAAAGATCGGCGGCGAAACGGTGATCATCACTTTTCATCCCCATCCCCGTAAAATTGTTTCTTCGGTACCCGGCGATGTGAAACTACTGACCACCCTCTCCGAAAAAATACGTTTACTCGAAGCCGCAGGCGTTGATCACCTGGTAGTGGTTCCCTTCGACCATCGTTTTTCGAACCAGACCGCAGAAGAGTATGTAAAAGATTTCCTCTATCATTATTTCAAACCCCATACGGTGATCATCGGTTATGACCATCGCTTTGGCAAAGGAAGGGAGGGCGATTACCAGTTACTGAAAACCTATGGACACACACTCGGTTTTGAAGTAAAGGAGATTTCTGAGCAATTAGTCAATGAAATCGTGATCAGTTCTACGCGCATCCGTCAGGCTATTTCGGCAAACGATACGGATACGGCCAATCGTTTTCTGGGCTATCCTTATTTTTTTGAGGGCGTAGTGATTGAAGGAAACAAACTGGGCCGCACCATCGGGTTTCCTACCGCTAACCTGCATATCAGCAGTGAGGAGAAACTGATTCCGGGAAACGGGGTGTATGCGGTGATGGTGAATGTGAGTAGTGAGGTTTCTTCTATCAGTTATAAGGGCATGATGAATATCGGGCTCCGGCCAACCGTGGATGGAAAGAAGCGGGTGATAGAGGTCAATATTTTCGACTTCAGCGAAGACATATACGGAAAAATTCTACAGGTGCATGTACACCACTATCTCCGTGGCGAAGTAAAGTTCAATGGACTGGAAGAACTGAAATCGCAATTACAGAAAGACCAGCTATCAGCTGCCGCTGTGTTGGTATAGTTCACTTACCCGCTATTGGTATCACTTTTTTTGAATAGTGCATCCGGGTCAAAGTCGATGATCTGGCGATAATCTTCGAGTCCGAGTACTGCGGCCAGCCTGATCAGGGTTTCGATTTTTACTTCAGACAAGCCATTTTCCCAGGTAGATAAAGTAGAGCGCCCCACCTGCAGAGCCGATGCCACATAACGCTGGTCGTAATTACGTAATTCCCTTATGAGCCGGATATTACGGGCAATACGCATTCTTTCTTCGCTTCGTTGGTACATATGAATGGTTTTGGAAGGGAGGCAGACCTTACAATAATACAGGCTTTCCTGATCAGAAAAAAGGGTGAAAACACGCTATGAGGAATAGTATTTCAACGGTATTTTTATCCCCGTAGATATCTGTCGGTTTGGTTGACATTGTTCCCGGTCCGTTCCTTGGAAAGGGATAGACGGGTTTGGAATTTTAGTGCATCATTTGGCCAATGATGGGCTTGAATTCTTTCTGACAACTTTGCCCTTTAAAACAGCAAGGTAAGACCCGGAGTTGAAACGGGAACACAGCAAACAGCTGTTTCAACAAAACCAAAAAATGACAGTTATGAAAAAGTATTTCATTTTTCTATGGGTTTTTATTGTAACCTCTTTTGTTGTTCCATCCTGTACAAAAAATACAGCAGATACTATGACAGAGGAACAGGCTGTAGAAAATCTGGCAACTACACAAAGTTTTCGTGATTTCAGTAAAGCGTTTATCCCTGATCTGATAGGGTTAGTCAACTATCACCGGTCTGCTATCGCAAAAAATCAACGTGCAGGCTTCATCCGGGAACTAGAAACAACAGGGGATGATGAAACAAAAATTCCGGCCGTTTATGAAAAATTTGGGTTGCAATTTGAAAATGTTATCACCTTACAGAATAAGGTGGATAACGATATTCTGGCTCTTTTGAATCAGAATAGATTCCTGCTGCAATTTGACGAAGTCCAAACAAAAAGGATTTTGCTGAATGCAATGGAGAAAGGTTTTCACTCTACGGAATTTGAATGGCAGCGAACAAAAGAAGCGATCAGTAACAGGCTTGGTCGGCCAACCCCCGTTGCGCAACTCCCCATCTTTCCGCAAACAAATGGGATAGCGGTAAATAAGGCAGGTCTGACACTTGATGAGGTCTGGAATTGTGTAAAAAATGCCGTTGGAGTTGGATCAGCAGGTATTTTAGGGATCGCAGGCCTCACAAAACTTGCCAAAGATGGTATCCAGGAAGTAGTAATCGCCACGTCTAAATGGCTGGCAAAAAAAGCAGGATGGATCGGGGCCGCAATTACATTATTCGAATTTGGCGACTGCATATATTCTGAAGCCATTGATTAAAAAATGGAATATGAAAAACTACCTGATTTTTTTATCCATACTGGTTATTCTTATACCAGTTCTAATGATCATTCAATCTTTTGCAGGCAAAGATTGGATCAGCAGTAAAGAATATTTTTACCTGGTGGCCATCTACACCATGCTTGTGATTCTTTATCAAGGCAACAAAAAAACAACAGATTCATAACCGTGCCAAAAAAATCAGCGAAGTATTGATTGATACTTCGCTGATTCTATAGGATACTGCCTTTCTGTTATCACTAATTACCGGTTCCCGCTTCTTTCTTCGCTTCCTCTTTCATCTTGGCATTGGCCGAGATCAGGAATTGAACATTCCGGTTCTGCATTCTGCCTTCAGCTGTTTCGTTGGTGTATTTGGCATCTTCTTCGCCATATCCCTTACGGGTTAAACGGGATGCATTTACACCTGTATAAGCCAGGTAATTACTAACCGCAGTAGCTCTGCGCTCAGATAAACTCTGGTTATAAGCACTGGAGCCCGTATTATCGGTATGCCCCTGTATTTCAATATTGGTATCCGGATATTTTACCAGGATGGTATTCAGTTTATCGAGATTGGCTTTGGATTCGCCTGAAAGATCGGCACTGCTTACGGCGAAAAGGATCTTGTCGCTGAACTCAACCACAATACCTTCTCCCACTCTTTCTACTTTGGCATTGGGAAGATCATTTTGTATTTCTGCGGCCTGCTTATCCATTTTATGACCAATGATAGCACCACCGATGCCACCCACTGCTGCGCCGAGTATGGCCCCCAGACCTACATGCCCTGACATACTACCGATAGCACCACCTACTGCGGCACCACCTGCGGTTCCGATAACGGCGCCTTTCTGTGATTTGTTAAGTGAGGAACAACCGGCCACCACCAGTACCAGCAGTAAACAGGTTAGAATACGGGTAACATTTTTCATAAAGTAAATTGTAAGATGAAGCAGGTGTAACACCCGAAAGCGTAGGCAAAACTGCAAATAATGAACCCTACAAAGTTGATCAGAATACGACGGAAAGCTGTTACATAAGCAGGTGGGAGACTTACAGGTTTCACATATCCTGGCCTGTTTACCAGGAAAAGTCAATGGAATGCTCAGGCCATCATTTTAACGGCCATCTCTTTCATCAGACCGGCATCAGAAGTGCCACCATCGTGTACACCGATACCACGAAGATTGTATTGATGCAATAATAAAAGGATCTTTTCAACACCGCTGTAATCATATTTACGGGCGGCGCCCAGATAATCGCGAACAAAATAGGGATTCACACCCAGTGCCGTAGCCACCGATTTTTCGTCGGGATTGGGTACGCTGAAAATCATGAACACTTTGCTGAAGAAGTTATACAAAGCAGGCAGGATCATCTGAATCGGTCCCGCCTTGGGGTTGGCCTCGAAATAACGGATGATGCGGATGGCTTTGGCAAGGTCTTTCTGGGCAATAGCCGTTTGCAGTTCAAACACATTAAATTCCTTACTTACCCCGATATAATTTTCAATATCATCTTCGGTGATATTTTTCCGGGCGCCAAGGTTAACAGCCAGTTTTTCTATTTCGTTCTGGATCCGGCTGAGGTCGTTGCCGATATGGTCTACCAGCAAATGCAATGCTTTGGGCGAAATAGTTAATCCGTGCTGCTGCACCATCGTACCGGCCCAGTCGGGTAACTGGTTATCATACATTTTTTTGGTAGTAAGCATCTCCCCTTTCTGTTTCAGCACTTTGGCCAGTTTTGAGCGGCCATCTACCTTCTTTTCTTTATAGCTTACCACAAATACTGTTGTGGCCAATGGGTTCTCGATATAGTTCTCCAGCTTTTCAATATCACGCATCTGCTGGGCTTCTTTCAAAATCACTACCTGGCGCTCGGCAAACATGGGGTAACGCATGCAGGCATTGACCACCGAAGCCCATTCGGCATCTTTTCCGTAAAAAATGGTGAGGTTAAAACCGGCTTCGGCTTCGTTCAGAATTTTATGTTCGGCATGGTTTACTACCTGGTCGATGAAATAAGATTCCTCTCCCTCCAGCCAGTAAATGGGCTTGAATACCCCTTTTTTCCATTCACCTATGATCTTTTCTGCCGACATGGGTGCAAAGATGAAGTACCGCGAACGAATCGCGAAAAAAGCCCGCTGAAAGTTTTAAACATAAGAAAGCCCGTTGTCAATAGTGTAGGGAGCACAAGTCACAGTAATCCACAATCAACCCTCCTTTTACTAATTAAGGGGAATGTACAACCGTTATCCGCTCTTCTGTAAGCAAAGGCAGGTTTTTGAACCGGAGGATCACGTTGGCGGTTACTACCACATCCCGCTGGCAATAGTCTACAATACGGGGTAAATTTTGTTCGATGTAATACACATCCTGCACCATACTGCCGTCTATATCTGATTTGGAAGTAGGAATTCCCAGCACATTGGCCAGCAGGTGCAGGGACACATAATTCTTATTATCTCCGAATTTCCACCAGTTCAGGGTATCAAACATCCTTACTTCCCAGGGTTTTTTATCGTGTAGCTGCAGGTATTCGGGCAGGGGCAGGCGGTTAATGAGCAGCCGTCGACAGATATACGGGATATCGAATTCCCTGATATTATGCCCCCCAAACTGGAAATGCCGGTGGTGCTGGTACATTTTATTACATAAATCAGTAAAAATACGCAGTATTTCTACCTCATCATCTCCATAGATACTTTTCATTTTGAGGGCCGGTTGCCCCTCTTCGGTCTCATAGAAAAAAGCGGTGGAAATACAGATGATCTTACCGAATTCGGCCAGGATCCCAGCCCGCTTCCGGTAAATTTCTTCGGGTAATACCTCTTCTGGCACAGTTTTGGATATTTTGTCCAAAAACAGGCTTTGCCAGCCGGAATCCATGTCTGTAAAGGCCGGAAACTGAGGCACTGTCTCAATATCCAGCAATAAAAGTTCTGTAAGCATCTGATAAATTTTAATAATTTTCTGACACAAAAAACCATGACACATGAGTTACACAGAAACCTCTAGCAGCGCACCCGGATCGCAATATCCGCAGCAAAAAGACAACCGTAAACTAATATACGGAATTCTGATAGCTGCCCTGATAGGCACCTGGGGCTATATTATTTACGACAAAAGCCAAACCCGTGAAACGGTTACCCAACTGGAAACCCGGATCGTGAACATAGACAGCGCCCGTAATGCAATCCAGCAGGAGTTCCTGTCTGTTTCGGCCAAAGCGGATTCTTTAACCCAGAATAATATCCAGTTGCAGGGCGACCTGGCGGATAAAAACGCAGCCATCCAGAAACTGAAGACCAATATCGGCAGCATCCTGAAAAAGAAGAACGCTTCTGATTCTGAACTGGCCCAGGCCAAACAGATGATTGGCGAGCTGAATGGTAAAATTGATGGTCTGTTTGCTGAAATTGATAAACTAAAGGGGGAAAACCAGCAGTTAACATCAGCCAACCAGCAACTGACCACTGAAAAAACACAGTTAACTGCCGATAAACAAAGTCTGGAACAGAACCTGACCACCACCAAAACCGAGAAAAAACAACTGGAAGACAAAGTAGACGTAGCGTCTACCCTGCATGCTTCTTCTATTGGTGTGGCAGCTATTAAAGTGAGCAGCAGCGGTAAAGAAAAAGAGACCACCACTGCCAAACGCGCCAACATGATCCGCGTAGCATTTATGCTGGATGAAAACCGCGTTACCCCTACCGGCACCAAAGACATCTTCGTAATTGTTACCGGACCAGACGGTAAAGTTGTAGGCGAAGGCGGCACATTCAATACCCGCGAAGAAGGCACCAAAGCATTCTCCAGCAAAGTAAGTGTGAACTACGAGCAGGGCAAAGCCAGTCCGGTTAGCTTTAATTGCGGACAAAACGAGAAATACAAAGAAGGTAATTATACCATCGAAATCTACAACAACGGTTTCAAAATCGGACAGGGTGTTAAGACTCTGAAAAAGGGAGGTCTGTTCAGTTAAGATCTTTCCGCATAGTAGCACATATTAACAGAAAGGGCAGTTACCTGATGGTAGCTGCTTTTTTGTTCCGATTAGTGGATTAACGGATTACGAATTACGGATTAGCGGATAGCGGATTTGGGGATGGAATCTGATAATCCATTAAATTTACCCCGAGACAGATTCTATTCACCATTCACCATTCACTCATTCACTCACCCACTCATTCACTCATTACCCTATGTCCCCTCAATGGCTTAACTGGAAAATCGTACTTACCTGTATTGCCATTGTACTGGTAAGTGGTACTATTTTTTATTCGCAGTATGTGTCGGGTAAAATAGCGAGGGAGGAGCGAAAAAATGTGGAAGCCTGGGTAGAAGCGCAGCGCACTATCCTGAATTCATCAGATAGTGCCAGTATTAACCTGGCTACCAAAATCTCTACAGAAAATACGCGGATCCCGATTATTGAAACGAATGAGCAGGATAGTATTACGGGTAATCATATCAACCTCGACAGCCAGTTGGTACAGGCCGACCCTGGTTATCTTAAAAGAAAACTGGCAGAATTCAAACGTTATAATAACAAACCGATTGTTATTGTTTTAAAAGAAGACCCTTATACAGCCAACCGGTATTATTACGGGGAGAGTGATCTGCAGAAAGAAGTGCAGTTATATCCGCTGGTGCAGTTGATCATAGTGGCCCTCTTCATCACCATTGCCATACTGGCGCTGCAAACCTCGTACAGAAGTGCACAGAACCAGTTATGGGCATCGATGGCCAAGGAAACGGCGCACCAGCTGGGAACACCCGTATCGAGCCTGCAGGGCTGGTTAGAGATCTTAAAGGAACGGGGGGGCAACCAGGACATTGTTCCTGAAATAACTAAAGACATTAACCGCCTCTTACTCATCACCGACCGCTTTGGCAAAATAGGCAGTGAACCACAGCTGGAAATGCACAGGCCGGCAGACCAGATGCATCATATGATGGAGTATATGAAAAAGCGGACAGGCGGGCAGGTGAGTTTTGTGTTTGATGATGCCCCCATCAGGAATATGGTGATATTACTATCGCCTCCTCTCTTCGACTGGGTATTGGAGAACCTGATCAAAAATGCACTGGATGCGATCGAGGGCAACGGCAGTATCACTATCAGTGCAGAAACCAATGAAAAATATTTACTGATCGATGTGACGGATACCGGAAAAGGAATTTCCAAAACAAATGTGACGGAAGTGTTTAAACCCGGTTTTACCACCAAGAAAAGAGGATGGGGTCTTGGCCTTTCGCTCAGCAAAAGGATAATTGAGCAGTATCACAAAGGAAAACTCTTTGTAAAGTGGAGTGAGCCCGGTAAAGGAACCACGTTCCGGATTATTCTCCCTCTTCCACCACAGGCGATGCAGGCGTAAGCCCAAAATAACTCATAGCGGTCTGCCATTGCTGGATGGATTGTGGCGTGGCTGTTTCTACATACAGGTTGGCTTCGCTGCATAAACGAAGCAATTCTGTTTCTGCATCCATGATCTCAGCATTGTTGGCTGATTCACCGATACAACGGAAACAACTGTACATCCGCGATAACTTCGCATCCGGCAAATGATCAAAAGCATGTTGCTGAATCATCTGTCCTGCTGCATTCACCAGTAACTGATACGATCTCGTTTTCATAGCTGATGCTTTTTAATAGTGTAAAGTTCCTATAAAGACAACAGAATCAATGAAATCGTGTATTACCGAAATGTTAATGG
>SCVK01000244.1 GCA_004297075.1 Chitinophagaceae bacterium | reverse complement strand
ATCCCCCGGTAAACATAAAAGATCGTTACCGGCTATCAGCGACATCACCGAAGCTTCTCCCATCGGAAAAAACTTGGCAACGCCCTGCATTTCCAATGCATCCGTAAAAGTGATACCCTGGAAACCTAGTTCATTACGTAACAGGCCTGTCACATTTTTATTGGATAAGGAACTGGGCAGATTAGCGGTAGTATCGATGGATGGGATAGATAAATGCGCCGTCATGATACTTCCAACACCGGCTTTGATAAGTTCGCGGAAAGGGTATAGTTCCAGATTATCCAGTTGCTCACGCGTTTTGTTGATGACGGGCAGGTCTTTGTGCGAATCAACAGACACATCTCCATGACCAGGAAAATGTTTGGCCGATGCCATCACGCCTACATCCTGCATGCCTTTCATATAGGCCACCCCGAAGCTGGCTACCTTGTATTTGTCTTCTCCAAAACTTCTGTCGTTGATAACCGGATTCAACGGATTATTATTCACATCCACATCCGGTGCAAAATTTACCTGGATACCGAGGCGTTTACACTGTTCACCTACGGCTTTGCCGAATGAATAAATCAATTTACTATCGGTAGTGGCGCCCATCATTAGCTGCCTGGGGTAGTTGATCACGCTGTCTAAACGCATGCCCAGTCCCCACTCTCCATCAATCGAGATCAATAACGGTGTTTTGGCTATCTGCTGGTATTCGTTGGTGAGCAGGGCTTGTCTGAGCGGACCTCCTTGGAAAAAACAGAGTCCGCCCACATTGTATTTTTTGATCAGTTCTGTTACCTGTGCTATATGTTCGGCCCCGAGATTGCTGTGCGCGCGAATGATCATGAGCTGTGCAATACGTTGGTCCTTACTCAGCTTCCTGAATTTCTTTTTCACCCAGCGTTCTGCGGCAGGGGATGTTTGATAAAAATCCTGCGCATAAATGCCCAGTGTGGTTACGAGCAGACAGATCGTTAATGTGGCGGGGATAAAATAGTTTCTTTTCATATAGCAAATTGAGGAGGCACAAGTTAGCAATTATACGGCTATGATGATTCTATCAAAACCGGAATAAGACCGGTTATAAAAAAGGCCGTCACAGATTCTTGTGACGGCCTTCCTATGAAAGTATGAGTTAGGCTTCTTCGGTTTCTTCTTCCGGTTCTTCGCTCAGTTTGGGGTCGATATTGTTGGCCTTGATGATGGCGAACCATTTGATCATTTTTTTCATATCGCTGGCGTATACCCTGTCAAAATCCATATCTGGATATACTTTCTGAAAATAGGCTTTTACGGCAGCCGCATCTTTATCGGATGGCAAGGCCTCTTTGCTGTTACCCATGGCCTGGAAAACATCTACCAGGTTCACGTTTTCGCGGATGGTATACACTTCAATACTTTCGAGGTGTGAAAAGTTGTGTATACGGCTGCTGACAAATTTGGTGGTCTTGTCTTCGAGCGACTTCACAATGGCTCCATCGGTTTTGCTACCTACCAGTTCAAATAAACCGTTCAAACCGGTTATTGATATCAATTTGCTGTACTCCATAATAAGTGATTAATTGCTGCAAAGTAAGGGGAAAATGAAGAAAATAAACCCGACAATCTGGCTTACGCGGATATTTAGGATTTTACTAAGTATCCGTTACTGCTTTCCGGGGGGGCTATCCCGAATCTCCGTTTATCCCTGAAAATTGTAAAATATTCAATTAGATGTGTAGATTAGGAGTACAATCCATTCTACACACTAAAACTGCTTATTATGAACATGGAAACCATTAACTGGCTGGCCGTTCTGGTGGCCGGTATCTCCGCTTTTGTGGTGGGAGGCATCTGGTATTCTCCCCTTTTATTTGGCAAAACCTGGATGAAAGCCAGTAATCTAACAGAAGAACAGATCAAACAAGGCAACAAAGGGAAAATCTTCGGATTTACGTTTGTCTTTTCTATTCTGATGTCTGCCAACCTGGCCATGTTCCTGAATGATGCCAAAACAGACCTGGCCTGGGGACTAACGGCCGGTGTATTAGCGGGCATCTGGACATTCTGCGCTATCGCCATTCATAGCCTTTTTGAACTGAAGAGCTGGGCCTTCATTCTGATCAATGGAGGATACAGTCTCGTTTCGCTTGCCCTGATGGGTGCTATCCTGGGCGTTTGGCGATAACCGATTTGTCCAATAAAATAAGATGTATGAAAAAACAATCCGTTTTGTGGGTGCTATTGTTCATTTGTATGGTAAATACTGTTGAGGCGCAGCAAACCTATGATTCTGTTCTCGCAAAAAAAAACGGCGCTGATGAATATGGTATGAAACAATATGTAATGGCATTTCTGCGCAAAGGCCCTGCTGACATTACAGACAAAACCCAGCGGAGCGAGTTGCTGAAGGGTCATATGCAAAATATTGGGAGGCTTGCCGAAGCGGGTCAACTGGTATTGGCCGGACCCATGACTGCCAATACAGGGGTAGAAGGTATTTATGTATTTAATGTAACCACTGTTGCGGAAGCGGAAGCGTTGAGTTTAACGGATCCTGCCGTAAAAGCAGGGCTGTTTGCCATGGAATATCACCCCTGGTATGCCACAGCTGCTCTTATGGAAGTAGTGCGTATGCATGGTACTTTACAAAAGAAAAAAAGATAACAATAACCCGGTAGCCACTATGGTTGGCTGCTTATAAACAAGTATGTATGATACACCAGAATGCGATCAGTTGGTTTGAAATACCTGTGGCCGATCTTTCACGTGCCCAAACTTTTTATGAAACTATTTTTGAATTTTCCATGATTCCCATGGATCTGCCGAATCTGAAAATGTGCATGTTCCCTATTGAGAATATGATGGGCGTGGGAGGTGCTTTGATAGATAGTGGCGGCTACCATATCCCTTCGGCAACAGAAGGAACGCTGATTTACCTGAATGCCAACCCGGATGTGCAGCTTGTGCTCAACAGGATCGAAGCCGCCGGCGGTAAGATCCTGGTTCCCAAAACAGAGATCACACCTGAATATGGCTATATGGCCGTTTTCCTTGATTCGGAGGGTAACCGCATTGCTTTGCACTCGATACCGCAATAGAGAGGAATGGAGGTATTATTTCCCATGCATCCGTTTTCTTCAAAGCAGATGCATGGGATCTGTTTATTCGGGGAACAGTGTTTTATCAATATTCGGGATCAGCCGCAGCGCATTTTTATAGTAGATCTTCTTTAGCACGGCATCGCTTAAGCCCATGCCATACATTTTCCAGAATGCGTGGTATTTTTTGTGATAAGGGAAATACTCGTCTTCGGTTTCCAGTACACGAAAATAAGTGGCGTACTCACCGGGTACCCAACTGTCTTTGCCAAAGAGGATCCTGTCCTGGTATTTCTCAAAAAACTGTTTGGCCATGCGTGGCTGCCTGCCCAGTTCGGCAATAATGGCGCCGAACTCTACATTCATGTTAGGAAACGAATCTAGCAGTTTGCCCAGTTTGGCCAGGTCGTTGGCATACCAGCCAAAATGTGCGGCTATAAAAGTGGTGTTGGGGTGTTTGCGGATGATATTGTGTTGCTGCTGTATCAGGTCGCCCCAGGGAGCCGGATCTGTATTACCTCTTTTACGATCAGGGTGCGTGGCAATCTCCAGCCATCTTTCATTTTTTTCATCTTCGGGATCCCAGAATGATTTGGGGTCGGCGGTATGTATCAGTACCGGAATTTTTAATTCTCCGCATTTGGCCCAGATTGCATCCAGTCTCGGATCATCGATGCGCAGTAGTTTTCCGGTATTATCCTTGAAAGAAAACCCCAGGTTCTTATATACTTTTAATCCATTGGCGCCCGCTTTTACATCCTGCTCCAGTTCTTTGAGCGCATTGGCCGCCCAGCCGGGTTCGCCCACCCCGATAAAAGAAACATTGGTGAACTGGATGATACGGTTTGGTGTGGTTTCTTTCACATGTTTGATCGCATCCATGAGATAGGATGGATCCTGCAGGCCAAACTGCCCACCCACCGATTTATACGATCTGCCACTCAGGTTCACCATCACCCGCATATTCAGTTTATCCATCTCCTTCAGTAAACCAGCGATATTCTGCGTGGGCATACTGAACTGGTGATTATGCACATCTATAAAAGGGAACTTGGCACGGCTAACTTTGTGTTCCGGAACCACCAATGTAGAAACCGGCTCATATTTCTCAAAATCCATTTTACTGCTCTGTGCCTGCGACAATAATGCGGCCAGGACAAATGAAACGCTTAAAATTTTTTTCATGCAGACTGATTTGGGTGCAAACTAAGGTTATGGTACAGCGGGGGCTGTACCGCTGTCGTAAGTTAACAATTCATTGTATTAACCGGCATTGTTCAAATCTGACAAGGCTGCATTGAGTCTTGTAGCGAGGGTTTCATAATCCGTATATCCCCTTGCCAGTAAAGTGAATTTGGTATCAGAGTTCTGCAGCAATACGCATGGATAACCGGTAACCTGTAACTGCTTGCATAACTGAAACTCGTAGTAAGCCTGGTCTTTGTATTCTTCTGCATGTAACCTGGTGTAAAACAGTTCCGGTTGGATGCTGTATTTTTCAAGCAGGTGCCGGTAGGCTTCATCATCTGTAAGATCGCGCCCTTCATAATGCAGGGCATATTGCAGATCAGCGGCAAAAGCCACTTGTTTTTCAGGGTAGATCTCTTTAAAAATGCACAAAGCAATGGCCGGTTTCTCCGAATGCGGGAACCAGTCGCTTAGGTCGGGGTGGTTGATATGCCATAGGTATTCTGCCCCGAATCTGATACCTGTCAGTTCTTCCACCGTGGGGTAGGCTCTCTGTATATATCCCGCAGTAGCGGCAATAGGTACAGGTTTCTCGGGGAGGATCATTCCACCGGATAATACTTCGATCTGCACGGCGGGATATTGTTCGGCAAGTTTTTTCATTACCGGACTAAAACCATAACACCAGCCACAGTAGGCATCGTAGCAATAAAACAGGATAGGTTGCATGCCGCAAAGGTAAAGAAGTTTGGAGTTGGGAGTTTGTGGTTGGGAGTTGGTATTTGGGGATGGGCGGTGGTTTTGTTGCGGCAGATTATTGTAGCTTTGTCCTTCTATAAACGGGTAATAGGAGGATTCATAACTCCTAACTCCAGACTACAAACTCCAAACTGTTATACTATGCCGGGTTTTGAATTATTTGGTGCCGAAGAAAGAAAAGAAGTGAATGATGTGCTGGAAACAGGCATCCTGATGCGCTATGGTTTTGATGGTCCACGCCAGGGAATCTGGAAGGCCAAAGAACTGGAACAGGCCATTACAGAAGTATTCGGTTGCGGCTATGCCCAGCTGACCGCTAACGGAACGGCGGCATTAACTACAGCCATGGCCGCATTGGGCATTGGCGCCGGTGATGAAGTGATTATGCCCGGTTTCACATTTGTGGCCAGTTTTGAGGCGGTGCTGAGTGTAGGTGCCGTACCGGTACTGGTAGATATTGATGAAACACTAACGCTGAAACCCAGCGCCGTGCGGGCAGCCATCACCCCCAAAACCAAATGTGTGATGCCCGTACATATGTGCGGCAGCATGGCAGATCTGGATGCACTGAAACAGATCTGTGATGAGCACCAACTGATCCTGCTGGAAGATGCCTGCCAGAGTATCGGGGGGGCTTATAAAGGGAAATCATTGGGTACGATCGGACATGCGGGCACTTTCTCTTTTGATTTTGTAAAAACGATCACCTGTGCCGAAGGTGGCGTGGTAATGACGAATAGTGAGGAAGTATATCGTAAATCAGATGGGTACACCGATCATGGACACGACCATCTGGGCGTAGACCGCGGTGCCGATCTGCATCCTTTTATCGGGTACAATTACCGCATCAGTGAATTACATGCGGCAGTGGGTCTGGCGCAGATCCGTAAACTGGGAACCTTCCTTGGTTTGCAGAAAAAAAATAACAAAGCACTCCGTGCTTATCTGGAACAGATCCCGGAAGTAAGTTTCCGCGTGGTGCCGGAAGGGGGGGATGACAGCTGCAGTTTTATAAGCTGGTTCCTGCCCACTGAGGCACTGACCAAAGCCGTGGTAGCAGAAATGAAGGAACAGGGAATTCTGGCCGGTAACTTTTACTGGTTCGTGAATAACTGGCACTATATCAGCAAATGGGATCACCTCAAAAACGCCACCACCCTGAATGCACTGAGCGATGTACAAAAAGCTGCTTTATTAAAATTAAGGGAAACTGATTTTTCTGCCAGTGATGCTATCATGAGCCGATGTATCTCTACAGCCATCAGTCTTGTGTGGACGGATGAACAGATCCGTGACAAAGGGGAGAAGATGGTTGCTGTGATTAAAAAAGTGTTGCAGGCCAATTCATAAATACGACCCCGCTCTATGGCTCGGTATACCTTACAGATAGAAGCAAATAAACGGCGGAAAAAACTGTACTGGGCCTATCTGCAATTGGTATTGGGTATTGTTGTGCTGACGTTATATCTGTTTTTTGATGAGGAAAGTAGTTTCGCCAGAGTATCTCATATCCTTATTGCATTTTTCTTCATTTCGAATGGCGTTTCCGGAATCAGGGCATTGCGGAGAAATTATTATGTTGAGATCAACGATGTATATATTAAATGGTTGCCGCAATTACCGGGTGCCTATGTTTCAATTGCTGTATGGGATGATATACGTTGGATCAAACAGGAAAATGATGGAAGTATTACGTTTAGCCAGCAAAGCAGTTTCAGTAATACGCTCCGCTTAACTGATTTCCCGGCAGTGGATAAGTTGCAGATTATGAGATAGTTATATTCAATAGCTTCTGCCAAACAGCTACGGCTGATTAATTTCGAGGAGATGGTTTCTGCCATGGCCTGATTTCTTTTCCCTTACCTTCCAGTGTATTCACATAATCCAGACTTCCCAATCTGACACGGAAGGGGATCCTGGTTAGTTTTTCTATCTGTAATTCTTTCTTGCAAAAAAAGCCAAGATGGTTACTGTAATAATCCTGCGGTAATAAACGTAATGGGATATTTCTCAGGCTGTCAATATCCTTTTGTTTGTTGCTGAATACAGGTGTACCCGTTTGCGCAAAACTTGTGGCGGCACTTATTAGCAATAAATTCACAAACAAACAAATTGCTTTCACGGTTGGGTTGGTTTCTTTTGTGTGTAAATTTACAGCATTAAAACAAAGCCGGATTGAATAAGTTCACGCTTTGTAAATCGTATTTTAAACCTATTATGTCTTTAGGTCAATCCTTACAGCAGAAGTTGCTGCAGAAATTGTCGCCCCAGCAGATTCAGTTAATGAAACTGCTGCAGGTACCTACTGCCAACCTCGAAGAGCGCATCAAGGAAGAACTGGAAGAGAACCCGGCACTGGAACTGGATGAAGAAGGGCATGAGGATGAATATGGAGATGATATCCAGGACGAATTTGATAATGCATCTGATGATGATGCAGACCTGAACGGCAGCGAGGAAGAATATGACAATGTAGATATCAGCGAATATGTGGTGGATGATGACGGCGAGATCGCAGACTATAAAATGAAGGATGATAACTATCCTGAAATGGACGATCAGAAAGTGATCCCGATCAAGGTAGAATCCAGTTTTCATGATCTGCTGCTTGACCAGTTGGGTATGCTGGAGCTGGATGAACGCAGGTATAAAATTGCAGAGCAGATCGTAGGTAGTTTAGATGATGATGGCTATCTGCGCAGGGAACTATCGTCTATTTCGGATGATCTTGCTTTCCGGCAGAGCCTGGTGGTGGAAGAGAAAGAAATTGAGGAACTGGTGCAGCAGATACAGCAGTTTGATCCGCCGGGAATTTGCGCCCGCGATCTGAAAGAATGTTTGTTACTGCAACTGAAAAGAAAGCTGAACGATGGGAAAAGTGTTACACTCGCCATCCAGATCCTGAGTAAATATTTTGATGAGTTCACCAAAAAACATTACGAAAAAATTCAGCGCAGCCTGAACCTGACGGATGACCAGATCAAGGATGTGATCAACCAGATCATTAAGCTGAACCCCAAGCCGGGTGGCAATATCGGGGAGATCAATAAGGCGGAGAGTTATATCATACCTGATTTTTTTGTGCTGAATAATGCAGGCAAACTGGAGCTGACACTGAACTCAAAAAACGCTCCTGATCTGCGTATCAGCGAAGGATACCGGGATATGCTGAAAGATTACGAGAAAGGCAGTAAAAAAGATAAGAGACAGAAAGAAGCGGTATTGTTCATCAAACAGAAGATCGATTCGGCCAAATGGTTTATTGACATGATCAAACAGCGGCAGGATACTTTGATCGGCACCATGAGCGCCATCATGAAACACCAGCAGGAATTTTTTCTGACGGGTGATGAGACCACGATGCGGCCCATGATCCTGAAAGATATAGCCGAGCTTACCGATCTGGATATTTCTACCGTAAGCCGCGTGGCCAACAGCAAATTTGTACAGACTGAATTTGGCACCTACCGGCTGAAATTCTTCTTTAGCGAGTCTTTGAGTACCGATAGCGGAGAAGAAGTGAGCACCCGTGAGGTAAAGAAGATCCTCAGCGATATGATTGAAGCGGAAGATAAACGCAAGCCGCTCAGCGATGAGCTGCTTACCGATATGCTTCAGGAAAAAGGCTATAATATTGCACGCAGAACCGTAGCCAAATACCGTGAGCAGTTAAACGTTCCGGTAGCACGTTTGCGCAAGGAACTATAAAACTGCGCCCTGGCGCCTTTGCGGGAAAATGACCTGACAGGTATACCAACAAGAAAATATATCATGGAAGAAATGACTACCACTGAAAAACATTCGCCACTATTGACCATTCCGGCGAAACTGATCTCGTATGTATTTCATCCCTTATTCATTCCTACTTACGTTTTTCTCTTTCTGATCTACCAGGTGCCTTATGAATTTGCGGGTATTACCGAATACCAGTTACAATTACGTTTGTTCAGCATTTTCTGGTTAACGGCTTTTTTTCCTGCTTTTGCGGTGTTTTTATTGTGGCGTTTAAAATTCAGTGATAGTATTTTTCTTCGTACGCAGAAAGAGAGGATCGTTCCCTATATCATCACCATGTTTTTTTACTGGTGGATGTATTTTCTCAGCCGCAACTTTACCGACCAGCCGGCTGTATTGAAGTTTTTTTACATGGGTATTTTTATGGCTACTGTGGCGGGCCTGATCCTGAATAATTATTTCAAGATCAGCCTGCATGGTATGGCAGTGGGTGGAGCACTGGCGGCCATTATCCTGTTTGCCATGTATTACCGGTTGCCCCTGGGCCTGTATATGAGTGTAGCTGCCCTGCTTACCGGCATTGTTTGCACCAGCCGTTTTCTCGTTAGCGACCACACCAATGCTGAAGTGTACGCCGGACTGGCAGTGGGTATCAGCTGCCAATGCATTGCCTACTTTTTTTTGATGTAATGATTCCTGGTTTTCAGCGGATTCATTTTTTCAATACAGCAGTTTTGAGTATCTTCATCACTGCTCGGTGGCTCCTATATCCTTTAAAATCCAATTGTGAAGAATCAAAGAGTATATCTTGTTTCTTTCGTATCCATTATTATTACCCTGCAGAGCTTTTCTGTATCGGGTCAATCTGCTGCCTGCACTCCTTTCATCTACCAGAAAGATACCACCATTTGTTCCGGTGCTTCGGTATTACTTGATCTGAAAGATCCTCCCCCCAGAGATTCCTTGCTGCCTGGTGTCTGGAAATTATTGATTCCCGGAACGGCCATCGATTCCAACCTGTTCAATATAAAAGCCTTTGGTTTTGATAAGACGAACCAGTACCTCTATTCCATCATTCATAAAAGAGTTACCCGGTATGATCTGAAAAACAATACCGTTGCGGCCATCACTGCCGATAACTGGCCGGGAGATTATACGGAGTTTACCTATGATTATACCAATAAACGTTTGTTGTGCTGGCGGGGCGGGCGTGATTCTGTATACGCATTACCGGAAAACGGAGGCAGCTGGGTGGCCATCGGTGCGGGCACCATTGATCGGGAAACATTTGGTTCTTCTTCTTTCTGGAACCCGGTAACAAAGCAGGTGGGTATATATGGCGGTTACGGTTTTAACGAAATGAAAAGCTGGATTTTTGAGAACGATGGCTTTGGCTGGGTACAAAAAAAATCCAACCCTATCATCGATTCTACGCCACCCAAAGGAGGGAACCTGCTTGCTGCCAGTGCAGATGGTACCAAACTGTATTTATTCTCCGGACAGGGAAGTTATTCCGGCAATGAACTTTCCGGTGCCTGTGCTTTGGGCAGTGCCTGGGCTTCTGCCGGCGGTATGTTTTGCTGGTTGCGCGATCTGTGGGAACTGGATTTAAATACCTACAAGTTTCAGAATATTCTGCCGGTGAACAGTGCGTCCATTTTATATGAGGGAGCATTGGGTTATTATACAGACCAATCACGTTTTTACCTGTTTGGCGGGTTTCAGCCCACAGGTAATTATGCAACCAACCAAAACCTGGCGAATACCAACAAAACATTTTATTTCAGAAGAGGGATCGATACAGGGTTTAAGGAAATACAGGGCGAGGGACAAGTGCCACCTGCTTTGGCTAAAACGGCACTGGCCAATTATGCCTATTATGATGCCACCGCCAAACGAATGATCTGGGCCAGGCATGATGGCATCTGGGCCTATTATCCGGATTCAACCACTGCGCCACCGGGGTTCAGGTCAATTCTATGGTCAACCGGTGATACCACTGCTGCTATTACAGTGAAACCTTTGCAAACCACATTGTATCGTGTTACCCGTACCATCGGCAGCCAGGTATGTAAAGACAGTATACTGATCACTGTAACCAATATGCAAACCGGTCTGCTACCTGCTGTAAATGTATGCGGCAACAGTACGAGCTTAGATGCGGGTGCAGGTTTTGCCTCTTACCAATGGAGTACCGGCGAAACAACCCGCACCATCACGGTTACACAAACCGGTACGTACTGGGTGGCTGTAACCAAAGCTGTTTGTACGGCAACAGATAGCAGTAAAGTCTCTTTTGCATTACCCGTAGCAGATTTTACCGTAGCGGTACTGAAAGATTCTGTTTGTGCGGGCGACAGGGATTCTCTGTATATCACCAATCCGCAGACGGGCATTACTTATTCCTGGCGGGTAACGGGCAATACAAATGTGATCAATACCGGTAACAGTTATGCCACTTCTATCACAGCGAATACTTCGTACACTATCAGCGGCGCCAGTAATCCTGCTATCTGCTCAACCAAAACAGCGGTTGCTGCAATTGTAGTAAGAACACAGTTTCCCAAACCTTTAGTACGGGTGGATTCTATTGGTACGGGTACCCTTCAGTTCAGCTGGGATCCGGTACCTGGTGCCACCGCCTACCAGGTAAGTACCGATAAGGGACTCAGCTATACCGCTCCCTCCAGTGGTGCACAGGGAAGGGTACATATACTAACGGGGTTACTACCCAATACCAATGTGTCGATAGCAGTAAAAGCCACGGGGCCTTATGTATGCCAGACAAGTGATACTGCACAGACAGCAGCCACTACACGCAACCCTTTTGGTAATGGTATTTATGTACCCAATGCCATTACACCTAACGGTGATGGAGTGAATGATGTATTGCTGGCATATGGTACGGCCATCAGTTCTGTGAGACTGATCGTTTACAGCCAGTGGGGTGCACAGTTATTTCTTTCCACTGATCTGAAAAAAGGATGGGATGGAACGCATAATGGACAAAAAGTGCCTGCGGGTTTATATACCTATTCACTGGAAGCAGTTATGCAGGATGGAAGCCGCATTAACAAAGGAGGAACTTTCAGCGTGATAAGATAAGTATCAAGCAAATGACCATGCGAAAAATATTGACCATATTAACCGCCTCTGTTCTTTCAGCTACTATGCTGCAAGCACAGACAGATCCGCATTTTACCCAGTATTATGCTTATCCCCTGTGGTTAAATCCGGCATTGAGCGGGGTGATAGATGGCAGTTCGCGTGTGGCAGTCAATTACCGCCGGCAGTTACCGGGCTTGTACGCACCAATGACCACGCAGGCTGTTACGGCTGATTTTTCTTTACCTAAGAATATCGGATTGGGCGTAACGGCTTTAAACATGCGCTCAACAGATGCGGGATATCAATATTCCAATGCCTATCTATCGCTCTCTTATCGGGTACACCTGACCAGGTATGGAATTCTGAGCGGCGGTTTTCAGCTGGGTGTGATCAATCGGAAAGTTGATCCTGGCAAACTACAGTTCGGTAATCAGTTCAACCCGATAATTGGATATGATCCCTCATTACCTTCCAATGAGATCTTTACCTATCGCTCGGCCACATCTTTGGATGGCAGTGTAGGACTGATGTATTTTGATGGAGACCCTTCCAAAAAGAGCAATGCTTTTATCGGTGTAAGCCTGTATCATCCTACACAACCCGTTAACCGTTTTCTGTCGGGAGGTGATGAGAACCTGATTCCCATGCGGTATACGGTACATGGGGGTGTACGTTTTCAGGTAAGCCGAACGGCAGAGTTGATTCCGCACGCACTTTTTATGAAACAGGGTAGCGCCACAGAACTGGCGGGTGGTATGGTATGTAATCTCAAGCTGGAACCTGGTAAAGATCTTATTATGGGAGCCATGTACCGGAAAGATGATGCAATTGCTCCCAGCCTGGGTCTGCATATCAATGGACTTACGATTGGAATCAGTTATGATGTAAATATTTTGGGACTGAAAACAGCGGCGGCTTCCAATGGTGGTTATGAATTGTCGATCAGTTTCACCAGTCAAAAGAAAATACCTGATACCCGGTTTATATGCCCCAGATTGTAAAAATGAAAAATACGACATTGGGTTTCTGCCTTCTGTTAGGTATGCTGACCTGTGTGCTGGCTGATTCCGTATCTGCCCAAAGTAACCGTAAACTGAAACGGAGGGGCGATGCTGCTTTTCAGCAACAGAATTACTATGGGGCAGCTAAATGGTATGCTGCGGTGTTATATGATAGTCCGCTGGTAACGGTTAGTCCCGGTTTGGTATATCCTTTTCAGCCTTCCCGCCATACAGGTCCGCGAAAACTAAGCAGCACAGTAAGAAATGAGCTACAATTTAAACTGGCTGAGTCGTATCGCCTATACGGACATTACCGCGATGCGCTTCCACAATATGAACAATACCTTGCCTCGCAGGATACACGGTATCCGTTGGCCAGGTTATGGTATGCAGAATCTTTATTGGCCAATAACCAGCCCGAAAAAGCCAGTGTTGCATTCAAATCATTTTTACAGCAATACAAAACGGCCGATGAGATGACGCAAAAAGCAAAACAGGGACTGGCCAACTGTGAATTTGTAATCAGCCAGCAAAAGCAAAAACCTGCTGCGCTTATTACGAAATTGACTGCACTATCGTCAACGGATGGCTCCAATTTTGGATTGGAGAAAATACCTGACGGTTCTTTTCTCTTCACAAGCTCGCGCCATGAACTGCAGGGAAAACAAAAAGAGAAAGTATATCCTGTGAGATTGTATGCCGCTGATCTCAAAACCGGAACCACGGCTATATATACGGGTATCCCGGGCAAGATCAATATGGGTGCTTCCTCTATGTCGGCTGATGGTCTCAGGTTATATTTTACAGGATGGAAAGAAGATCCGGCTTCTCCTCAACCCCAATACCAATTGTATATTACTACCCGAACCACTCTTGCGGATAAATGGAGCGAACCTGTTGCATTGGGAGCTAACATAAATGTAAAAGGGTATCGCAGTAAACAACCTTTTCTTACACGGGATGGTCGCTTTCTGTTGTTTGCATCCGATAGGCCGGGCGGGTATGGTAAATATGATATCTGGATGGTGGATCTACAGGATGGTAAACCTTATGGTGAAGCACACAACCTCGGTAATGCCGTAAATACATCAGCAGATGAAGCTTCTCCTTTTTACGATGCAGTAGCCAAACAATTATTTCTAAGTTCGGCCGGAAGAGTGGGTATGGGTGGCATGGATGTGTATGCAGTAAGTGGTGATATCAGCCGTAACGAGTGGAAGGAAGCCGTTAATCTGGGAGCGCCGGTAAATTCTGTGAAAGATGACTTGTATTACAGAAAGAACAATACTTCAGATACGGCTTACCTGAGTTCCGACCGTGCTTCTGCCTGTTGTATGGAAGTTTTTTCAGCGGTAGCGTTACCCAGGATGGATAGTATGCCTACCCCCGAACTGGTGAAAAAAGCAGCACCTGTTCGGCCAGATACATTAGTGGCAGTAAAAGATGTACAAAAGCAATTGATGGATTCGATCAGTGCGGTTACGGTAGACAGACTGCATGTGAATTACCGTTTTGCGAGTGCCCGAATCCGTCGCGTGGATCATCCGCAGCTGGCGCAGGTAATTGTACAGCTTACAAAGAATCCGGCATTGAACCTGCTCGTAGCTTCCTTTACTGATTGTATCGGTTCCCGTAGTGCCAACGAAATTCTCTCCCGTAAAAGATCGGCTGCTGTAAAAGCTTATCTCGTGGCTAAAGGCATTGCAGCTTCCAGGATCAATATTGATTTCTTTGGAGAGAAACACCTGATTGTACCTTGTAAGGAAGGCAGCAGCTATGATATGCTCTCGCAGATGGCCAATCGACGTTCGGACCTGATTGTGACCACGGAGAAAAATCCAAAATGGACACCTACGGGCAAAGAACTTGATCTCGCTCCGATTAACCAGGGTTTGGCGGTTGTACCGGGTGAGAACAAAAAGGATAACACTACGGAGAAACAATCTGGTGTGCAGAATGATAAGGTGGCTGCCGCGCAAAAACTGAATCAGCCTGTTCAGGGAAATACCAAACAGTCTGATGCTGTATCAGGTAATATAAAACCTGCTGTGAGTAAAGATGTGTTTACGGGATCAGGTTACCGGAAATCAGTTACGAATACTGCTAACGCAAAAGCTGCATCAGGAAACATAAAAAAGGCTGATCTTGCGTCAGCCAAAACAATGATGAATCGTAAAAGCGCCAGGGATAGTGTAGCCAGGCCTATGGCGCAGGTTATGAAAACACCAAATACAGTTGGGTATGCTGCCGGTAAAGACAGTATGCAGAAAATGAAGATAACCTCTCTGCTGGATTTTACACCCCGTGTGAAAAAAACTTCACTGATAGAACAGATGACGAGCCGCACACCCAAAAGATCTTTTGAAGTACTGACTACCTCTGATTCCGTAAAAGTGGAATTGTACGATAACGGGGTGTTTGATGCTGACTCTGTTTCCGTTATCTATAATAAAGAACTGGTGATCTATAAACAGTTACTGCAAACCAATAAGCCCATCACTTTTTATGTAAAACTGAGCGCAGATATCCGCAGGAATGAAATGATCTTCTTTGCAGAAAACCTGGGATTAACACCGCCCAATTCTGCGCTGATGATTATCACAGATGGAGAGCGAAAGCGTACCGAGATCAATGTATCCAGCGACCTGGAACATAATTCAGTGATCTATTTCATTAAAGTGAAGAAATGACGGAGATGAAAAGGGATAAACGCCGTAACATCACTGCTGGCAGGGGTACTGATTTTCAGTAATCATATATAAAGCATTCCCAAGGGATTATCAGAACCTGGTGCACCTTAATTTATCCAGTGTAGAGTTACGGATCTTAAGAAAATCACGGTAAACGATGGAAAGCTCTAATCCCCCGCGCCAGTTGGAAACCACTTTCAGTTTGGAGATATTGATATCGTAACTGAGTCCGATACTTACATGGTTAAATCCGACTTTTACTACCGGTATAAGTGCATCGCCCCATCTCATAAAACTACCCACATACAGAATATCCGGATCGCCGTTATCGTATTCTACGATATTAATGCCATACATGATACCGCTGAGTAACTGGCGGTTGCCATTCTGCATCATCAGGTCTGTGAAGGCAGTAATATGACCCCGTTCACCCGAAGGTGCATGGATACCTGCATTCATAATGAATTTGGGCCTGAGAAAATCAGGTACACTACCGGTTACTGATGTAATAGTGGGTGTATTGATATGCGACATGCCTACTGCCACATAAAAATTTGTTTTATTCCTGAGTGTACTGCTGAATGATAAACCGGCATTCACATCCCAGTAAGAATATTTGTTGTTGGTAATCACCTGTGCTGTAGGGTTAGAAGCATCGAATGAACCACCGCGGAACTGGTCGCCCATTTTGAGCTGTGTGGCATCGAACTGGCTGGATACGGGGCCGCCCTGGAAAGCCGCTGTGAGGTAAGTATCCGTCTCACCGCTAAGAGATTTATGAAAGCTGATAGAGGGCAGGATCTGTGTTCTTTTCAAACGGATATCACCTGCAGCATCCACACTCATCTGCGAAGCGATAGTGATCAGATCATTTGCCTTACCTACAGGCAATTTATGTTCTATGTTTAATGAACCCGTGCGGAATGGAACGGTTACGCTGCCCCACTGGTCGCGATACGACATGGAAACACGCAGATCACCCGTAAACAGACCTGCCAGTGCTGGATTGCGGAGTAAGGGCTGCTCATAAAACTGGGAGAAAGTGTAGTCCTGCGCGTATGCTGCACGAATGCCCAGCAAAACAATCAGCAGCAAAGTGGTTTGTAAAATTCGTTTCATGGGGGCATCATTTAATTATTTTAATACAGCGGTATTCCCTTTGAAAATAGAAGGAATCCCCTTTTCACAGATTACTTCACATACGTATACAAAAACATCCGGTGGCGCGGCTTTGCCTCTGATCTTACCATCCCATGCATAGGCAGGATCGCCCGGCAGGAAATTGGTTTTCTCAAAAACAATTTCACCCCAGCGGTTAAAGATTCTGAAGCTTTTGATCATTTTGATTCCTTTGCCCTGCACCATCAACAGATCATTGATTCCATCGCCATCCGGTGAGAAAGCATTGGGAATAAATACATTGGTGCTTGGACAGAGAGTTTTAATATTCAGTGTATCTGTACTGGTACAGCCATAAGCATTGATGGCAAGGCAGAAAATGCTGGCATCGTTGGAAACTTTTACCTGTGGGGCTGGACAGGTTTTGCAGGAAAAATCTACCGGACCACTCCAATACCATTTGCGGATATCCTGTACTTCGGGTCTCGCATTTAACTGGTAAGTACCACCTGCCGTAAGAGTGGTATCGTTACCGACATGGATCCGGGTTGGGTTACCCACGGTGATCCTTACCTGCGCACTATCGGTAAAGCAGCTGTAATTATCTTTTCCTACAACCTGATAAGTAGTGGTAACAAGTGGTTTGGCTACAGGTGAAGCTGCGTTTTTATTACTCAATCCAGTTTCAGGATACCAGCTGTAACTGGCGGCACCTTTGGCAAACAGCTGGCGCGACTGACCAACACAAATGGTATCGTTTAAAGAGGCAATCATTTTCAGTGGTTGTATTACACGAACATCTGCGGTAGTGATCTGACTGCAACCGTACTGGTTATACCCGATTACTTTATAGGAACTGTTCTGCATCGGTCTTACTTTGGCAGTGGTGCAACCATCGCAGATAAGTTTATTATCCTGATCGGTCCATATATAGTTTATGGCACCGTTAGCAGTGAGGTTGGCTTCTTCGCCTCTGCATACTATCGGTTTTGCATCTATTTTTACTACCGGTATCGGGTGTATGGCGATCTGTTTGTAAGCGGAATCGAAACAGCGGTTAATGGTGGCAACGGTTAATTTCAGCGTATAGTTTCCATCAGACATATATTGCACGGACACAATTGAGTCCCTTGGTCTGGAACCATTGCCGAGGTTCCAGAGGATAAAGACGATTGAGTCTTTTGAATTTACATCAGACGAAACCTGGAACAACTGACTTTTACAGGCATCAGCAATGGCATTGATATTTGCTTTCGGAAATTCATATACGACTACTTTGTAAATTGCTTCTGTTGTGTGTGTACAACCGGTATTGCTTTCAACGGCCAATGCCATTTTTCTTTCACCATCGGAAGTGAAACTGAGGGTGGCATTTGTTTGCTGTATAGTGTCTCCGGTACTGGATAACCATTGATAACTTTTGATGCCAAAAGCAGACTGGCTGGTATTATTGAAGCGGAAGGTTGTTTTGCCGCAATCATTGATACTGGCCAGCGAAAAGGCAGAAAGTACTTTATCTACTTTGATGGTAACCGTATCAGTAGAATTGTTACAGATACCGTTAGAAATGGTCCACACAAAACGATATGTACCGATTTGTAATCCGGTTACCATGGTAGCGGCTGACGAAGCGTTGGCAAATGCGATTTTTGTTGGTCCTGCTGCCTGACTCCATTTGCCTGCGCCCGACGTGGGTTCGTTGGCTTGCAGCCTAACAGAACTGTTTGCGTAACACAGTGTCTGGTCCTGCCCAGCATTAGCGATGGTTACCAGCGGAACAACCGTGATTAAGATACTGTTTGAGTACTCGGTGGCACAGGCTCCGTTTTTCACCAATACCCTGAAAAGTGTATTAGCTGTCAGGTCACGGTAAAGCAGACTATCGGAATTGTTAATGATGAGATTCCAGTTAACACCATTGTCGGTTGAATATTCCCAATGAATGATATTGCCTGTTCTGCCAGTTAGGGTAAGTATACCGCTGCTGTTGCCACTGCAAACAATATTGGTTCCGGAAAGAATACCTGCACGGGTTGCTGTATCAACCTGAATCTTCGCTGTATCAGAATAAGCGGCAGAACATTCCCCGTTTTTGATCAACACCCTGAACCAGGTACTACTGGTAAGGCTGGTATACGTGTAACTGGTATTTGTATGTTTCAGCAGGGTCCAGCTACTACCATTGTCTGTGGATGATTCCCATTGCTGAATGGTTCCTGTAAAACCACCCAGCTGCAGACTGCCCGTATTGGCTGTTACACAAACAGTGCGCTGGGTGGG
>SCVK01000527.1 GCA_004297075.1 Chitinophagaceae bacterium | reverse complement strand
AATTCGACCTTGGTGTGAATGCGAATGGCGCAGTTTACGTCTGCGCGAGCACTCAGAACGCCGCTGTGCAGGAGGAAACCTGGACGGTTCATGGCCGCCCGGCAGGATCGCTGGACCGGGCAGAGGCGCCGCGAGAGCCACGCCGAGGCGCCGCTGGGCCAGCCCTTTCGCGGAGGATCACATCACCGGCCGCGGTGTTGGGACCGACAAGCGGGCCTTGCGGGCCGCGCACGCCTTCAGCGCCTTAAACGTCGAGGAATGACGCGTGGAGCGCCGACGGACCCACGGAAATAGAGGGTTTGTGGAATGGCGTTCGAACAGAAATAGGCGAGCGACGGGAGTGATTAAGGCACCCAAAACCGTCAGCGCGACCTCTAGGGAAGGCTAGGCTTTGCGTTGGTTATTGGTGGCGGCGATCAAAGGCACGGAGCAGGGAAACGACGATGAACCAAGACCAGTTTGAGGCGCTCGATCACGCTGGGGCCTTGGGTATGAGCACCGCCTACTGGGCCAGGGCGCATCCGGACAAAGTGGCGGTTTACGACCCGTCTGGCCGAACCAAGACCTTCGCTGAGGTGAACGGCAACGCCAACCGGCTGGTCCGCTTGTTCAGACAATCTGGACTGCGGCCAGGAGATGCCGTCGCGCTCATCTGCTCCAACCGGGCCGAGTTCATCGAGGTGTTCGCCGCGACCTTGCGAGCGGGCCTGCGCCTAACACCAGTGAACTGGCACCTTACCCCCGAAGAGATTGCCTACATCGTTACAGATTGTGAGGCCCGCGCCCTAATCGGAGAGGCGCGTGTCGGCGCGCTCGAAGCGGTGGCCGCGGAGCGTGATTCCCTCGTTCTAAAACTGGCAGTCGGTGGTTCGGTCAGCGGGTTCGCACACTATGACGAGGCCCTAGCGTCGTTGGACGGCGCGGACGTCCCCGACCCGGTTATGGGCAATCAGATGCTCTATACATCGGGTACAACTGGGCGCCCGAAGGGTGTCCTCCGCGCCGCACCACTTAGAATTCTGGCCGCCTCGCTGGCCGCGAGAGGGTA
>SCVK01000243.1 GCA_004297075.1 Chitinophagaceae bacterium | reverse complement strand
AGAATGAGCTGGTGCTCGGAACCCATGGCCGCAGCCTCTACATTGCCAAACTGGACGACTTACAGAAACTGGCCAAAGATGCCGACTACCGCGCCAAAAAAGAAGCGGAGCTGAATAAAGGGAAGTAATCTAAACAGTAAAAGACCCAACCGCGCCTTTGCGCCTCTGCGAGAATTTTTCCCGCAAAGACGCAAAGGCGCGGTTTTTTTGATTTGGGTAGTGATAACTTTTGAGAATGATCATATTCAAAAAAAAGTGAGTATTTTAGTGAGAAACGCAGATCTATGAGTTGTGCGTTATCATCTATGAGACTTCTAACAATTATAGCACTTTTACTTTTTTCGACAAGGTCTGTTTCCCAAGACAATGGCTTGATCAAACTTGCCTTCAAGGATAAGTCCAATTTTGAAATTACGACACTTTTAAAAAGTAAGAAGCCGACTGTTTATTTTGTGTTGAGCAAAACGGATAAGTGGAATACGTATCGGTTTCATTTGGACGAAGATCTTACATCAGATAGTGTGAGAAAGAAATTGGAGAGTGACGAGCATTCGCCTTACAACCACAGCTACCTTTTCAGCGATACGGCACTCGACCGACTTTTTAATGAAACTGAAAAGCAGCACTTGTACAAAGTTGCACAATCAATGAAGCCAAGGCAACTTACAGATACTTTCAAAGTGTTTAAATTGACAAAATCGTTTAATACTGTCCAAAATGGATTTTTCTTTTCTGTAACTGATCCGGTTTTTACTCAGAACAAACAGTATGCATTTATTGATATAACTATATTTAAAAAAGAAAAGGAAACGGAAGATTTTAATCAGGCTTATTTTGGAACGACGCTACTGATTTACGAACATATCAAAGGGAAGGGCTGGTCGAGAATAAAGAAAAGAGATTCCCTGATTCTGTAATGGGGAAAGCCCAAACTCAAATTTAGTTATAGATGAAATGGACCTACCTCATCAAAAATAAACTAACCGCCTCAGCAGTATTGCTTACGCTATGTCTGTTGGTACTTTTAAGCAATTACCTGGATAGATTACACACCAAAAACGTAACCAACGCCATCTCTACTTTGTATGAAGACCGGCTGCTTGCTGAGGAATACATTTTTAAAATGACCACCACTATTTACCAGGTCAGGGAAATATTACAAACTGGTGCGTCAACTGATTCTAAAGCCAATACAGTTAGTAAACTGATGAATGTGTTTGCTGATTCTTACCAGACATATAGCAAAACCAAACTTACGCCTACTGAGAAAACCATTGCCATTGAGTTACATGGTTACTTTATCCAACTGAAACAAACATTTGCGAGCAAGCAGTATGGTCCTTCTGCTGATACTGATAAAGCACTGTCTTCTTTGAACAGGCTTTCTACGGTGCAGTTGGAGGAGTCGAAGCTGATCATGAAGAATGTTGAATTACAGTATGCCACTATCAAAGCATCCTCTCAGTTTGCTTTTGCTATTGGTATTATCATTTTGCTGGTATTGCAGGCGATCGTTTTTACTGCCAAAGCGGTGGTGCCGGTGAATATACCCACAGATACTACGCTTAATTAGGTATCTGTATTTTCGAAACCGGTTGCATTAATCCGTGCAATTTGTTATCCCCTCTGCGAAAACTCCGCTTCTCTGCGGCTGGAGATGACTAGCACTCACCGCAGAGTCGCAGAGAGCAGGGAGTTATCGCAGAGAAAGCATTGCGTTAAGGCAAATGATTTCAGATAACTTTCTTTTGCAGGATCCACAGGTCATGTCCGCCTGCTTTTTGCGGGTGTTCTTTTCCCTCATACATTTCCCTTACTTCAAAATAGGGTGTTAGCATTTGCCTGAATAGGAACGGCTGGTGCCAGCTCGTCATCATGCGGTGGCCCTGTTGCGGGTATTGGCGGGTATAGATGCCGTTGGCAGATAATTGTCTTTTCTCGGACAAGCGCAGTTGCTGTGTATAGTTGGTTCCATGCGTGGTAAGCAGCAGTACACCACCCGGCCGCAAAATCCGGTGTAATTCTTCGATCCATGCCTGTTGCGCGGATGCATCTATATGGGTGAGTACAGAAAAACCATAAACCAGGTCGAAAAAATCCGGTGCATATGGGGTGGGTGGAAAGGAATGAATGGTTGTGAAGGTGATCCCGGGATAATGGGTTTTATTCCAATCTATCATGGCTTCATTGGCATCGGCACCATAGAGTTGTGCAGTAGGTACTATACCGGGCAGGTGGCGGATGATCCTGCCAACACCGCAGCCCCAATCCAGGATCTTGGAGTCTGTATTGGTGAGGTAAGGTTTTGTCCAGTTGATGATTTCCTGCGCAGCTACTTCTCCATCAGCAATGAATTTCCGGTAATCCAGTTGGTAGGTTTCATAAATAAACGTGTCCGGCGGAATCACCAATCCCGGATAAGCCTGGTGATACAAATTGTTCTGTTTTCTTTGCTGCTGTTTGGCCAGCCAGAACAAAACACGGTGCAGCAGTGGAGCCAGCTGTAACCGGTAGAGCAGGTATTTGAAGAAGGCCCTCAAAACCTGCGCTGTTTTCTTTTCTGCCACAATACAAAACCCGTGATGCTGAGCAGACCGCCGGATAATCCGAATAAAGTGTATAGCAGTTTTACGGGCCAGCCACCATAACGGCCATAATGGATCTGCGCGTTAATGATATCGCGGCGGTTTTCGGGAATGATCTCTGTTACAAATGCCGTTTTGTTCAAGGCACCAGCACTATCGAGGAAAACAGCATCGGCAAATTTTTTGTTATGGATAAAAGCATTGGTAGATCTGCTGCCATACACTGCCGTTTTGCCTTTGGGCGAGCCTGCAAAATAGATCACATGCGCACTAAAAGCCGGGTGGTGTTGCTGCACCTGTTTAATGGCACTGTCCAGCGAGAAGGCCAGGGGAGCAGAAGTGTTGATCACCGGTGTATAGGGTTGCGATGCCGCATAAAAATCTTTCGTGAAAACATACCGTTGCATCCACACCCCGGTAGCACCGATCATAAGGTTGAAAAGCAGGGCATATACCCCTACCAGCTGGTGCAGGTTACTGCTGCGGTACAATGCTTTTTTAAAAAGTAAAACAGGAACGATCTTTTTGCGGTAATGGATAATGCCTGTGCAAAGACTCAGTAAAAACAGCACACCAAAAAAGCCCAGGATCCACTCACCGGTTTTTTTCAAATGCAATGAATTGTGAAAAACGGTGAGCCAGGCCATAAAATTATGCCGTCTGTCTTTTCCTCCACCCCGGAACCACAATACTTCGGCCGTTTGCGGATGCAGGAAAACCTGCATGGTCTGGCTGCCTTTTTTGTAAGACGAATCGTACACCGAAAAAATAAAAGGTTTGCCGGTATTCTCTGCCAGGTAACAACTGCTGACCTGTGCCTGCGGAAATTCTTTCTGCAGACTTCTGTAACAACTATCTACGGTTAACAAAGGCAGGTTGGGCTGTTGCTTGATCGCGGGATATTGCAGGGCATCCAGCTCTTCATGAAACACCAGTGCGGCACCCGAGAGCGACATCAATACAATAAAAATACCCGCTACCAGACCGGAGAGTGAATGTATCCTGAATAAAAATCCTTTTTGCATGAATCGGTTTTGTGCTGCCAAATGTAAGGTTTCATGAGTAACGTTAGGTGATCTCTCCTTTACCAGATGGATTTGAGCGTATACAATTTCCCGTTTTGTAAAGCTTTTGCACCCGGATCCTGGAAGATCTTTACACTGTTGAATTCGCTTACCGGGAAAAAGATATCCGTCATTACCACAGTTCCATCATCCGCAAATAGTTCTACAGAAGATTTATCTATGAAGAGATGCATGGTGAGCTGTTTACCTGTGGCAGCCCTGGGTGCCGTATGCACCGCCGCAAAATCTTTAGAGAAACGGGTGTTTTGTAATTGGGTACGGTTGATATAAAACTGGTTATGGGTTGGGTCGTATCCGATTCTCACAGATTCATTTTCCTTGTTACGCAGTTCAACACCCAGATCATAATTACCTGCAGCCGAAAGGTCAAACTGCAATGTAAGCTCAGTCAGTGATACCGGATATGTTTTTCCGGCTGCGAGTGTAACCGGGTTTTGATGGGTTCTGAGTTTGGCGGTTTCTGCAACCGGCTTTGTTTGTAAACGGGACCCTTTGCTGGTTTCCTGCAGGGATAATTCCCGTGGCAAAGTCATGGCACTGCGCCATTTCTGCGTGGGTACGGTTTGTGCATACTGCCAGTTACTCATCCATCCCAGGAACAAACGGCGCTCGTTGGGTGCGTTGTGCCAGGTTACACCGGCATAGTTATCTGTTCCATTATCCAGCCATAGTTTTGTATCCTTACTATTTTCGTTGGTAAATGTTTTTCCGTTAAAACTGCCTATAAAATATTGTGTACCACTACCACCATTGGGGGCCCCTGTTCCAATACTGACCAATAGTACCCATTTGCTTTTTCCTTCCCGGGTAGTAAGCTCAAACAGATCCGGACATTCCCATACACCGCCATGGCTGCCTTCTTCCTTGCCAAAACGGCCACCCAGTTCCCAGTTTTTGAGATCGGGCGAATGGTAAAACAGGATCTCATCACCCGCAGCCATTGTGAGCACCCATTGTTTTGAAGCAGCATGCCAGATCACTTTGGGATCACGGAAGTCCTTGATGCCGGGATTTTTGATCACCGGATTGTTGGCGTATTTGGTCCAGGTTCTGCCTTTATCGGTGCTGTAGGCAATGCCCTGTGTCTGAAAATCTTTTCTGCCTGCTTTTTCTCCCGGCATATAATGGTAGGTGAAGATGGCC
>SCVK01000526.1 GCA_004297075.1 Chitinophagaceae bacterium | reverse complement strand
CCTGCACCTGGAGTACGCCGACAAGGCCGTGCTCTACGTGCCGGTGAGCCAGCTGCAGCTGATCGGCCGCTACACCGGCGTGAGCGCCGACGAAGCACCGCTGCACAAGCTGGGCAGCGGCCAATGGGACAAGGCCAAGCGCAAGGCGGCCGAACAGGTGCGCGACGCCGCCGCCGAGCTGCTCAACATCTACGCCCGCCGCGCCGCGCGCCAGGGCCATGCGTTCCGCTATTCGGCGCAGGACTACGAAGTGTTCGCCAACGACTTCGGCTTCGAGGAGACCGCCGACCAGCGCGGTGCCATCCACGCCGTGATCCAGGACATGATCAGCCCGCGCCCGATGGACCGGCTGGTCTGCGGCGACGTGGGCTTCGGCAAGACCGAGGTCGCCCTGCGCGCCGCCTTCGTGGCCGTCACCGGGGGCCGCCAGGTCGCCTTCCTCGCGCCCACCACGCTGCTGGCCGAGCAGCACTTCCAGACCCTGTCCGACCGCTTCTCGAAGTGGCCGGTGAAGGTGGCCGAGATGAGCCGCTTCCGTTCGGCCAAGGAGATCACCGCCGCCGCCAAAGGCCTGGCCGACGGCTCGGTGGACATCGTGGTCGGCACGCACAAGCTGCTCAGCGAGAGCGTGAAGTTCAAGGACCTGGGCCTGCTCATCATCGACGAGGAGCACCGCTTCGGCGTGCGCCACAAGGAGGCCATGAAAGCGCTGCGCGCCGAGGTCGACGTGCTCACGCTCACCGCCACGCCGATTCCGCGCACCCTGGGCATGGCGCTCGAAGGTCTGCGTGATCTGTCGGTGATCGCCACCGCGCCGCAACGCCGCCTGGCCATCAAGACCTTCGTGCGCAACGAGGGCAACGGCGTGATCCGCGAAGCCGTGCTGCGCGAGCTCAAGCGCGGCGGGCGGGTCTATTTCCTGCACAACGAGGTCGAGACCATCGAGAACCGCCGCCAGAAACTGGAAGAGATCCTGCCCGAGGCACGCATCGCCATCGCCCACGGCCAGATGCCCGAGCGTGAGCTCGAACGCGTGATGCGCGATTTCGTGGCTCAGCGCTTCAACGTGCTGCTGTGCTCGACCATCATCGAGACCGGCATCGACGTGCCCACAGCCAACGCCATCGTGATGAGCCGCGCCGACAAGTTCGAGATCGGAAGAGC
>SCVK01000242.1 GCA_004297075.1 Chitinophagaceae bacterium | reverse complement strand
CTGGAGGGATTGAACGAACCGCAGTACGAAGCGGTTACGCACATGAATGGCCCATTGATGATCATTGCCGGTGCCGGCAGCGGAAAAACCAAAGTATTAACTACCCGTATCGCCCACCTGATGGCCAACGGGGTAGATGCATTTCATATCCTGGCTTTAACTTTTACCAACAAAGCCGCCGCCGAAATGAAAGAGCGGATCGAAAAAATTCTTGGCAATTCTGAAGCAAGAAATTTATATATCGGAACTTTTCACAGCGTTTTTGCGCGGATACTTCGTGCCGAAGCACAAAAAATCGGCTATCCTACCAATTTTACCATTTATGATACCGATGATAGTCGCTCGGTGATCAAAGCGGTGATCAACGAACTGGGACTGGACGATAAACAATACAAACCCAGTGTAGTTGGTAACCGGATCTCATCAGCCAAAAACGACCTGGTTTACCCACGTGAATACGCCAACAACTATGCCATTCAGCAGGAAGATATGCGTTCTAACCGCCCGGCCATCGCACAGATTTATGCGGCCTATGTAAACCGTTGTTTTAAAAACGGGGCGATGGATTTTGATGACCTGCTGCTGAAAATGAATGAGATCTTACAGACCATTCCGGAAGTGTTGATCAAGTACCAGCGGAAATTCAAATATATTCTGATAGATGAGTACCAGGATACCAATGCCGTACAGTACCAGATCACCAAACTGCTGGCCGCCATGCATGAGAATATCTGTGTGGTAGGAGATGATGCACAAAGTATTTATAGTTTCCGCGGAGCCACTATCGAAAACATTCTCCAGTTTCAGAAAGATTATGATGATGTAAAAGTGGTAAAACTGGAACAGAATTACCGCAGCAGCCAGAGCATTCTGGAAGTGGCCAATACGGTGATCAAAAATAACAAAGGACAGATCCCTAAAAACCTCTGGACCGAAAACAGCGAGGGAGAAAAGATCAGCCTGGTACGCACCATGACAGATAATGATGAGGGAAAGTTTGTGGCAGATACCATCAAGGAACAGAAACTCCGCAATCATTATTATAACCACGATTTTGCCATTTTGTACCGCACCAACGCCCAGAGCCGTTCTTTTGAAGAAAGTCTTCGGCGTATGGGAATACCTTACCGGCTGTATGGCGGACAAAGCTTTTATACCCGTAAGGAAGTAAAAGATGTGGTGGCCTATCTGAAAGTGATCACCAACACCAGGGATGAAGAATCTTTAAAAAGGATCATCAACTACCCGGTTAGAGGGATCGGTAAAACCACGCAGGAAAAATGTGTGATTTATGCCAACGAGCAGAACATTACCATGTTTGAGGTACTGACAAGGGCCGCCGAGTTTGGTTTCAAAGCCGGCACACTGGAAGCCATCCAGAACTTTGTTACCATGATCCGTTATTTTCAAAGCATGCTCACTGATAAAAATGCCTATGATGTAGCGGTGCAGGTGGGTAAACATACCAACCTCGTAAAAGAGTTGTTTGCCGATAAAACAACCGAGGGCATGGCAAGGTATGAGAACGTGCAGGAATTGCTGAACTCGATTAAAGAGTGGACCGAAAGTCCCAGCAACGAAGACGGAGAAATGGGCGATAAAACACTGGGTTCCTATTTACAGCAGATCACCTTGTTAACCGATGCGGATGACGACAAAGAAAATACCGATGTAGTAAAACTGATGACCATACACGCAGCCAAGGGACTTGAGTTTAGCTGTGTATTTGTGGGAGGTATTGAAGAAACTCTCTTTCCCAGTGCCATGAGTATTAATACAAGGGAAGAGCTGGAAGAAGAGCGTCGTTTGTTTTATGTGGCGGTAACACGTGCCAAACACCGTTTGTGGTTAACCTATGCCAATAACCGTTACCGTTTTGGTCAGCTGGTGCAGAATGAACCCAGCCGTTTTATTGAAGAAATGCCGGATCAGTATATCGATAAAAGTTATGCAGGTGGTGGTGCCCGTAACCTGGGTGCCGACTGGGGCAGCGGCTTTGAGCGCACACAACGCCAGTATGGCTTTGGCGATTCGGCCGCCGGTGCCGCAAAAAAATATGGCCCTCCTCCTTCCAGGAAACCAGCCGGCAGCAACCAGAAACCGGAATACCTCCCCATTACCCCACCCATTAGTAAAGTGGTAGAACATACACCGGCCCCCGATTTTGCAGCGAGTGATACCAGCAACCTGCAGGCAGGTCAGCAGGTAGAGCACCAGAAATTCGGGTTTGGTACCGTAGCTAAAATTGAGGGCTCGGCGCATAATCCGGTGGCCACGATCAACTTTACACTGAACGGCGAGAAAAAGATCATGCTCAATTACGCAAAACTGCGGATAGTGGAATAACTATTTACAACCTGCCTTGGTGCCTTTGTGTGGAAGTTACGCACACAAAGGCACCAAGGCACGGTTTTCTCTCTCTATCAGAAATGAAACTTTACCACTGAATAGGTATCCGGAAAACCCACATAGGAATATTTTGATTTACGCTCTACAGGTTTATTGGCAGTGTTATAGGCATACGCATGTTCCGCCGTTCCGTAAGGCTGTCCCTGTGTAGTGAGGTAGATTTCTTTCACGGGATTGTTTACCGAATAATAATTCAACGGCAGATAGGGGAAGTTTTCGAGATGTTCGCTGATATTAGGATGGTTATCATACGCCACGATATGCAGCTCCTCAGTTTTCATCCATGCATCGTTCACATAATCAAAAAAAGTTTTTTTAGCAATATTGCCTTCTGCTGTGTATGTAAACAGGATCCTGGAATCCGGTTTCAGCGGCACATTTACATTGGCGAAATAACCGGTTCTTTCCAGCATCTTACCATTGGCATAGGTAAACTCTGTACGATAACGTAACTCGCCTCTGTTATTAAAGGTTTCAATAGCTGAAATAAGATCGCCATCATAATAATATTTCCATTTACCGGTGGCGTTCACTTCCTGTAACTTGCCATTGGCATATACAAAATCGAAGTTGTTGAACACGGAGCTATCGGCCAGTTTCCTGACCAGTTGCCGGATGGTACCGTCTTCATTATAATAGGTGAGCCAGCTGTCTCCGTCTTTCTCCAGCCGGGTCATACCGGCAGCCGGTTTTGGGGGTTCGTTGGGTATAACAGGTAAAGGCGATTTTTTACAGGCTGTTGTAAGTAATAATATCCCCAATACCCATCTCACATTTTTCATTACTTGTAACATGGTAGCGTATTTAGGCAGCAAATATGCAGCGGCACTAACGGCTATCCTATCGCACAAATATGTGTGTATGATGAAAGGAGCATAAGTAGTAGGAGTGGTTGCTACACAACGATCCACTCGCCATCCTCCGGAATCTGCAGTCTGCCGGTGAGCTTATCCGTTTTTGCCAGCTCACGAAACGATTCTCTCTTTTCAAGGCAGTGATTAACGGTATCAAGATGTACCACCGTAACCGGTGAAGCGGTTGCCTGGCAAACCTTCGCTACATCAGCTGTTGTCATTGTAATCGGGTCGCCGGTTAAAAACCTGGCTCCGCCACCATTTACAATGATATGTGTTGGCTTATCTGACAGGATTGCCTGTTCTACATCGGTACACCAGATGGTATCACCGGCTATATAAAGTGAATGCTCTGCGTAGGATACCACAAAACCCGAAACGGTTCCCATGGCTTTGCCAATTTCACCTTTACCATGCTGTCCATGGGTTCTTTTTATCCGGATCCTATTCCAATTCATTTCTGTCTCAACAGCAGTTACACGAACAAATCCCTGTTGCCGGATCTTCGCTTCATCTGTGGGCTGACAAAAAACGGGTATTTGTTTATCCAGCAATGTTTGCGCAGCAGCATCCCAATGATCACGGTGGGTATGGGTAACAAGAATAGCGTCTGTCTTTTGTAATAATTGCTGCAGCTCTTCATGATTGAAGGGTAAATCAACCATTGGTATCCGGTAACTGTTGGCAGCGTTACCCACCGGATCCATGGTTTCTTTTTTGGCTAACATGGGATCAACCAGTATCGTAAATCCGTTAACTTCCAGCACCAGGCTGGCATGACGTAATAAACGAAATCGGAAATTGGCTGCCGAACCTGTGAATTTTTGATAACCGGTAGAAGCAAAACCCAAACCTGTTGCCAGTACCGATCCTGTTAGAAAAGCTGATTGTTGTATAAATTTTCTTCTGTTCTGGTTTGTCATCGTTGATTTGGTTTCTAGGTATTTCACTTATCGTATAACAGATAATTTTCCGCGCTTTTTTTGATGAGAAGCCATACTGTCTGCAAGAATTAACTGCAGACCGGCCCTGTTGCAAAAGCTAAGTTCGGAAAAAAGAGATAATCCCTGTTACGTAATGAATTGATTCAGACCGGGTAGTTGGTAGTTTTACCGGCAGCGCATTTTATTTTCCGTTCATCACAGATATTATCCAGCAATAAAAATGCAGCAACCGGCAGGTACTTTCTAACGTAGAAGTATACATTAATCAACTGCTGCCGTTATGAAAAAAACAGGTTTCGTTTTTTCCCTTTGTTTGCTGGCCTATGCTGCGCAGAGCAGATCTGCCAATCCGGGATTAGTTTCGCTTCCCGCTAAGTATATGGTTCCCAAAAATTTGGAGATCCCTCAAAAAGGGGTCGACTCGTTCACAATCCGGATGAGCGGGATCGGGGGCAGTGTATTTTTCCTGGAATGCGTGAATGGATTTGGCGGAGGTAATGTAGCCGCTTCTGTTGGAGAAGACGGTATTCTGCTGGTAGACGATATGTTTGCTATGATGGGTAATAAGATCAAAACAACGCTTGCTACACTTTCTCCCAAACCCATCAGGATGGTGTTGAATACACATTTCCACGGAGATCATATTCAAGGAAATAAAGTATTCGGCGAGAGTGCCGTGATTGTTGCACAGGAAAATGTGAGAAAACGGTTACAAAAAAGTATCACCCCAAAAAATCCCTCTACCCAAATGTTGCCGGTGGTTGTTTTCAGAGACAGTATGAGCCTGCATTTTAACGGCGAAGAGATCAAACTGGTACACTTTCCCAACAGCCATACCGATGGGGATGCGATGATTTATTTTACGGGTTCAAAAGTGATTCATCTCGGTGATATGTTCTTTTTTGGCATGTTCCCCGCCGTGTATACCGAAGGTGGTGGTAATATCAAACAACTGATCTCCTCTTTGGAACAGATCCTTACAGATGTTCCGGCGGATGTACGGGTAATACCCGGTCATGGGGGGGTAGCTACCATGAAAGACCTGCAGGATTATGTAACCATGTTAAAAGAAACCACCGGTATTGTAGAAACCGCTATCCGCAAAGGTGTGAACCTGGAGCAAATGAAACAGGAGAAATTGCTACAGAAATACAATGCATTGGGTGATGGCGGTGCACAAAGCACAGATCAATACCTGGCTATGTTGTATAAATTATTATTGCCCGTTAAAAAATAGTTCTCCTGTAATATCTGTTCAGATTACATCATGATAAAATCCATTACCATGAAAAAGCAGCCTGTGTTTGTTTGTATGCTGTTAACGCTGATAGTGCTGTCGGCCTGTAGAAAACAGGATCATCCGCGTCAGGAACCACTGCCGCTCACTAAAAAAGAGTTACTTACCCAAAAAAAATGGAAACTGGTAAATTTTGGGTTTGACAACAACAATAATAAAGCGGTTGATGCCGATGAAGATGTGGCACCGGATTGCGTAAAAGATAATATCCATTCTTTTTTTACCGATGGAACAGGAACAGTGGAAGAAAACGCGTTGTTTTGTAATAACCTTCCGCCAATCAGCCATTTTCAATGGGCATTCAGGAATAATGATACCCAGATTGATTTTTTTACCAGCGTGGCAGACCTGCAAACGTTATCAGCAGACATCATGATACTGAGTTATCCAATTAACGGGTCTCCCGGGGCCAGCGGATCAGACAGGTTCCTCGTAACCTATAAACATCCGTAAACTTTTTTTTGCTTGCAAATTCCCGGTACGGGGTTTATCATTTCATTACACAAAATACGTTCTGTTATGCTTACCATGCCAACAGAACTTTCTTTGCGTCTTACTTTCTCTCTTTAAGCTTTCATCGAAACCACCTGCACTTTCTGCCTGTTGCTGACAGGCGGGGTGTTTGTTTCACTAAGAGCTTACAGAGAGAATTTTTTAATCATCCTGTGTATATATGGTATGGGTCACTATACGTAACAGGTCTGGTTGTGCCGCTTTAAGAACAAACTAAGTTTATTACAACATTCAGTATTTATCACAGAATCTGCGGAGGAGGAAAATGGCCTATGCTGCTTTTTGGGGGTATCCTTTACAACATCCTATCGCACAAACATATGGGTATACTGAAGGGGCGATTACGGTTTAGCATTTTCTAAACAACTAATTATCATTTAGTTACGAATCTTCTTTGCACCTTTTCTATTGATTGGCACAGTATTTGGCTTACGCTGATCGACAATCATCCTTAACCTAAAAACAACAACTATGAAAACACTAATCAAATCCTCAGCCCTGTTGGCTTCTGTTCTGTTATTCCAGGCTGCCCACGCGCAGCTGGGTGTGAAAGCCAACGCAAACGCAGCTGTTAAAGCTACCGCCAATGCTACCAAAGCCACCAATGCAGCGTTGAATGCCACCAACCGTACCACAGTTGCCGCAGGCAAAGCTGTAAAAGCAACTACCGGTGCTGTAAAACAGTCTACTGAGGCTGCCGTAAAAACTGCCGGCAAAGTAACCAGTAACACCAATGTAAATGCGAAGACAGATGCTTCTGTTAAACAAAGTAACGATGCCAACCTGAACAGCAATGCCGGTGGTGAAGAGAGAGGCCTGGTGCGTGCACAGTCTGTATCTGAAGCAGAAGTACATGCCAATGCAAACGCCAAACTTCCGATGAGCGAGGTAAAAGACGAAATGAAAAACCAGTCTGAACAGGCAAAAGCAAAGGTTGAAAAAACAAAAGAAGCAGCCGGTAAAGCAGAAGCCAATACGAAAGAAAAAGTAAAATTAGCAAAACCTGCTGTAAAAGCCAGCGCTGAAACCAGTACCAAAGCTTCTGTAAAAGCAGGTAAACACTAAGATCCCGTTTTAGTATCCAATATCCGATCCCGTTTCAATAGTCAGTTCCCCTAACTGTTTAAAACCTATGCATATGAAAATCAGGAATCACTGGCATAAAGCTATCCTGTTATTGCTGTTTCCTTTGGTAGGATCAGGACAGGAGAAGCATACAGACAATACACAGAAAAATGAACTTAACGCTTCTGTCAATTATCAATCTGTGCTGCATTATTTCGGCAGAACAGACAGTTTAAAAAGCAGTGGTTTATTTCCGGTGATTGGTTTTCAATCTTCGGTAGGTTTATATGCGCAGGGTAGTTTCATTTTTGTGCAGAACAAAGACCTGCCCCTCAGTTATACCGGTACTACTATTGAAGCGGGCTATCGTTTCCCGCAAACAGATCATTTTTCGGGAAACCTGTTTTACACTCAGTTCCTCTATAAAGATCAGAGTACCCTGGTGCAGTCTGCCCTGAAATCGCAGACAGGTATCAACCTAAATTATCTATCCAGTATTATCAACATCAATACAGGCCTGGACCTCAAGTTCAGTAACCAGACCGATGTAGGTGCTACACTGGGCATCGATCACCTCTTTCTTTTTAACAAGGGTATGACCAATGCCGCTTTCGCGATCAATCCCTCTGTGTATGCGTATTTTGGTACGCAGCAGTTCTCCAATACCTATCTGGAGAAAAAGAATATACTCGGGTTGCCTGTAACAACACAGAACACCACACAGGTAACGCAATTCAATATTCTTTCTTACGAAGTTTCTGTACCGGTGGTATTTGTATCGGGTAAGTTTAATGCCTCTATCACTCCCTCTTACACTTTGCCGCAGAACCTTGTAACGGTGGCCGGGCGACCTGATTTGTCGGAACGGGGTAAAAACCTGTTTTACCTTACGGCCAGTGTTGGGATAAAACTGTGATATGCTTTACCATTTCAATGTCTGCAGAACCAGCTTCCATTCTTTTTTCTGGTAGATCCAGGCGCGGAGATAATTCTCTTTCCGGTTGCCATTGGTGACCATACCATAGGTATAGGCAAAATCTTTAGCCGCCGATAATCCGCCATTTAAAAAACGCAGCTGTAGTTGGTCGGGTGCATTCAGTAAAGCAGCAGTAATGGCTTTTTCGCCTGTCAGCGGATGTAATTGATCAAGGTTAAGGCGGCTATCGCGGGTAAGTAAACCCTTCCATTGTTCGCTGTTTTTGCCGGCGATGGCCTGATTCAGCAGGCTATCCATCAACTGAATGGCGGGAAAAGAAACTTCTTTGGGTTTCTGCGCGGATAAACTGATTTCATTGATCTCTCTTACAGGCAGGTCGGCCGTTGCAGACGCTATTCCCAGATCGGCGAGGTTTTTCCATTCGCCCTGGCTGTTCATTTGCCAGATAGAAGAAAAATAGCCCCTTGCCGCCGGTGTATCAGTTAAAGCTTTTGGACGGATCAGGTACGGACCCGTAGTTACACCCATATCGCCCCCGGCACTTACCACAGCAAAATTGGGTGCCCAGCTTAAAATAGCGGGACCTGCTTTTTGTTTTGTGTACACTGTATGCGCATTCATGGCTCTACCCTGGTTAAAGATGACGCCTGCCGTATCCATATATTTCAGAAAGCCATCCTTTATATTACTCGATTCAGTAAAATTGGCAAATGCTACTTCGGCATCTACCAGACCGCGGATACCTTTTTGTGCTGTGGCGCTGAAGAAACAAATCATCAAAGTCAGGAATGCAAAAAGCTTTTGTTGGTTTTTCATGTATGCAGATTTGATACAATATTAGTTATGCCGGCATTTGTTCAGCTGTTCTTTTATACGAACCGTTGTTATTTGTGACAAAGCATTAAATATGAATACTAAACCGTGGTAAGGGTAGCCAAAATCCGGGGATTCGCCTCTCAAATCCTATATAAATCATGTTCCGGCCTGACATTGGTCATATTTTAGCCCTCACACTAAGGGTAATTTGGTGCTTTCAAAATACCCAAAATCTCACACCATGGAAACAACCGTTGTAAGGGGTAAGTCTGCCGGAAAAGCCCCTACCAAAAAAGCCAATCTCTCCATCATTGATGGTAATGAGGCAGCCGTTCATATTGCCTACAAGACCAGCGAAGTATGTGCCATTTACCCTATTACCCCCTCTTCTGCCATGGGCGAGTTTGCTGATGAGTGGAGCAGTGATAACAGAGAAAATATTTTCGGAGAAGTTCCCAAAATCATCGAAATGCAGAGTGAAGCCGGTGCGGCAGGTGCCATTCACGGTGCTTTGCAGGGTGGTGCACTGGCTTCTACCTTTACCTGTTCGCAGGGTCTGTTACTGATGATTCCCAACATGTACAAAATCGCGGGTGAGTTAACCCCTACCGTATTTCATATTGCCGCCAGATCACTGGCTACCCATGCACTCTCCATTTTTGGGGATCATAGTGATGTGATGGCCGTTCGTGCTACCGGATTTGCCATGTTATTCGGTAATAGTCCGCAACAGGCTCATGATATGGCCATGATTGCCACTGCCTCCACGCTCCGTTCCAGCATCCCCTTCCTCAATATCTTTGATGGTTTCCGTACCTCGCATGAGTTGAATGAGGTAGAGATCATTCCTGACAGTATCATCTCAGAGATGATCGATAAAGATGCTGTGGCCCGCCACCGCAGCCGTTCACTCAACCCCGAAAGCCCATCTATCCGTGGTACCGCCCAGAATCCGGATGTGTATTTCCAGAGCCGTGAAGCCTGTAACCAGTTTCACTGGAAAGTACCCGAGATAGTGGAAGCTACCATGCAGCAGTTCGAAAAACTGACCGGCCGTTCTTACAAACTCTTTGAATATTACGGACACCCCGAAGCCGAGAATATCATTATCCTGATGGGTTCAGCTACCGGCGCCGTTCACGAAACCGTAGATTACCTGAACAGCAAGGGCGAAAAAACAGGTTACCTGCATATCCATCTGTTCCGTCCGTTCTCTGTAAAACATTTTATCCATGCCCTACCTGCCAGCGTTAAAAAGATCGCTGTACTGGATCGTTGTAAAGAAACCGGCGCTATTGGCGAGCCTTTGTTCATGGATGTGATCAACGCTTTACATGCCGGCTGGGAAGGAACCCTGCCACTGGTGATCGGCGGACGTTACGGACTGGCTTCCAAAGAATTTAATACCGGTATGGTAAAAGGTATTTTTGATGAACTGAAAAAAGACAAACCCAAAAACGGTTTCACCATCGGTATCGAAGATGATGTAACCCATACCAGTCTTGCTTACGATAAAACCTTCTCCCTCGAAGACCAGCACCTGTTCCGCGGCCTGTTCTTTGGCCTGGGTGCCGATGGTACGGTAAGTGCCAACAAAAACACCATCAAGATCGTGGGCGATGTTACCCAGAATCACGTACAAGGTTATTTTGTATATGATTCTAAAAAATCAGGTTCCTTAACCGTATCCCATCTCCGCTTCAGCGAAAATCCGGTGAAGTCTACCTACCTGATCAATTCTGCCAATTTTGTGGCCTGTCACCACTTCCAGTACCTGCAGAAATATGATATCCTGAAAGATGCACAGCATGGCGCTACATTTCTCCTGAATGCACCTTATGCTACAGAAGATGTATGGTTTAACCTGCCGCATAATATCCAGGAAGAGATCAAAGAAAAACAACTGAAATTATATGTGATCAACGCTTCCAAAGTGGCCAAAGAAACCGGAATGGGTTCCCGGATCAATTCGATTCTCCAGACCTGCTTTTTTGCCATTTCCAATGTAATGCCGAAAGAGGAAGCGATCAGTTATATCAAAAAAGCCATTAAAAAAACCTATGGCAGAAAAGGGGAAGCCGTAGTGCAGAAAAACTACGATGCTGTAGATAAAACCCTGGAAAACCTTTCGCTGGTAGACTATTCTGATTACAAAATAGGTAACAAAGAAAGCGAACCCGCCATTTCCGGTAAAGCACCCGAATTTGTGCAGCAGGTACTGGCTAAGATCATTGCCGGCGAAGGTGATAATCTGCCTGTAAGCGCTTTCCCCGCAGATGGTGTGTACCCCTCTGCTACTACCCGTTATGAAAAAAGGAATATTGCCGAACAGGTTCCTGTATGGGATCCAGGCCTTTGTTCTCAGTGCGGTAAATGTTTCTTTGTTTGTCCGCACGCTGCCATCCGTCCGAAAGTGTACAACAACGACCTGCTGGCAGATGCGCCGGATTTCTTTAAACATACAGCACCGATCGGTAAGGAGTTTTTCAAAGACACCGAGTCTTACACCTTACAGGTAGCCGTAGAAGATTGTACCGGCTGTAACCTTTGTGTGGAAGTTTGCCCGATCGAAAGCAAAACCGAGCCTGGCCACAAAGCCATCAATATGCAGGAAGTGCTGCCCTTGAAAGAAACAGAGAAAAAGAACTGGGACTTCTTTATCGGCCTGCCCGATATAGACAGAACCCGCGTAAACAGAGGCACCGTAAAAGGTTCTCAGTTACTCGAACCCCTGTTCGAATTCTCAGGCGCCTGCAGTGGTTGCGGCGAAACTCCTTACCTGAAATTACTGACCCAGTTATTTGGCGACAGGATGATTGTGGCCAATGCTACCGGCTGTTCTTCCAT